>JACNHV010000289.1 GCA_014383445.1 Candidatus Desulfobacula maris
TACAACTGTTTAAAAATTATTAAACCCTTTTTGGTTCTGGCTTGTCCAGGTTAGGTGTTTATAGAAAATATCCTGATCCTCTTTCAGAACAAAACGGGAAAAAGGCTTTCCAGGCAGGACTGTCCGGGCAAATCCCAGCATGGCGGCAAGGGTTAAATTGGCCTCATCAATGATCCCCTTTTCAGTCATTGTAAAATAGCCTATGGGTGCGAAATCATACAGATGAGAATACCTGTCACGGGATTCTTCAAGTTCCTCATGTATCCGGCGAAGCTCATCATTCTGCATCTTTAACTCAATCTGATGAACCTGAAGTTCGTGTATGAGCGTTGCCGTTTTTTCGGGTGAGATTTCAGAAGGAAACTCAATATTGCCGCCGTCCTTGTCAAGTTTTTTTTCAGCGCGCTGTCTGAGTTCAGAATCAATGGGTGTCTCTTTTTTTCTTTCCATCATTTCCTCACTTATTCATGATTTATTCTTTGCTCAACCATGCAAGATCCCGTTCCGTTGATGCAATTTCAACGGGCTGGCCGTTTTCATCATTTAAAGCAGTTATGGCTACCCAGACGTCTAAAATTTTTCCGCTACTTGTCTTTCTCTGGGTTTTAAATGATATTACAGGAACTTTCTTCTTTAATTTTTCAACGATGGATTTCAACTCGTCTTGTTTATCATCCGGGAGAAATTGACCAAAATTCATTTTTAATGCCTCGGATTCAGTCCAGCCGTACATTTGCTGCGCCCCTTTGTTCCAGGCCATGATATGTCCTTTCATGTCCAGAATGGTAACCGCATCATTGGAGTCCGCAAGAACCGTTGCCAGTCTCCTGGTTTTATCTGCCTGTTTGATCTTCTGCACATTAAAAAAGGTCATGACCACACCATCAATTATATTTGAGGTTGTCCGGTATGGAATAACCTTTAATGAATACCAGATATCATCCTGTGACAGGATGTCCAATCCCACAGTATTCAGGTCTTTGAGAACATTCTCGGCCATACCGACAAGATCGACATCCGGAAAACGGGTTTTAAGGTCATTGAGCGGTCTGCCGATATCGGTTGAAATCAAATTGATGATTCCAGCGGCGGCAGGCGTATAGCTTTTTATGCGCAGGCTTGTATCAACAAATATGGTAGCGATTTCAGTAGCAGCCAATAAGTTGTGCATATCATCACTAACCTTGGCGTATTCATCTACTTTGTTTTGAAGCTCTGAATTCACTGTGGCAAGTTCCTCATTCGTGGATTGAAGCTCTTCTTTGGAGGTTTCTAATTCTTCGTTGGTACTCTGCATTTCCTCGTTGACGGATTGCAGTTCTTCATTGGTTGACTTGAGTTCCTCATTGGATGTTTCCAGTTCCTCAATGGTTGCCTGGAGATATTCCCTGGTGGATTGCAGTTCCTGCTCAAGGCTTTCCAGGGCGGGATTCTGTTTTTTGCTTTTAACAGTCCCGGCCTTTTTTTCTTCTGAACCATCTGTATTGGGTATATCCTCAAATGTAACAAGCATCAAACCTGCGGGCAACTGCTTTCCTGTTAAAGGCCTGACCGATATATTGATAACACAAAAGCTGCCATTATATCTGACCCTCACCCCTTTGCAGAACATGTTCTTTTTTTCCCGCACGGATTTATGAATGGTTACGGTCAGTTTTTTTTTGAGATCTTCCCGGGCCATGTCGATCACGTTAAACTCAGGTTTTCCAGTGGGAGGTGTCAGGTACCTTTCCGTTTTACCAATAAAATGCAGAATTTTATATTGGTCATTGATCAGGACTCCGGCCGGGGCATATGCATCAAGAAGTGTTCTTTCAATCTCGGCTCGAATATCGACCTTGCCGGGCAGGCTGTCTTTTTCAGCAGTTATGATATTTGTCTGGGCCGTATCATAAATTTGATCAAGATAATCCTTTTCTCTGCCCGCAATCGATGTTTTGCGCACAAAGATCTTCCATTTGGAATTGATTGGTTCGAAAAGATCCGTATGCCCCCCGATACTTTCGGATGTGCCCAGAAACAAAATGCCGCCCGGATTTAAGGTATAGTGAAACAAAGGGATGACTTTTTTTTGCAGGACATTTTCCATATAGATCATTAAGTTCCGGCAACTCACCATGTCCAGCTTGGAAAACGGCGGATCTTTAATAAGGTTTTGAGTTGAAAAAACGATCATTTCCCGGATCTGCTTTTTAACATGTAAACCATCGGGTTTTTTTGTAAAAAATTGATTTAATCGTTCCGAGGGAATATCGACGCCTATATTCTCAGGATAGATTCCCCGGCGGGCAAAGGCTATTGCATCCGAATCAATATCCGTGGCAAAGATCTGGATGTTTAAATAGTTTTTTATCTTGTCTTGTAATCTGGAAAGGATAATGGCGAGAGAATACGCTTCTTCACCGGTCGAGCAGGCCGTAACCCAGATACGGATTGTTGTATCAGGCCCTTTTTCTTTCAATAGTTTCGGCAGCGCTTCCTGCTCAAGTATTTTATAGGCTTCCGGATCTCTGAAAAAACTGGTTACCCCTATGACCAGATCTTTAAAGAGCATATTTATTTCACCGGGATTTTTCTGGAGGTATAGAATATAATCAGATAATGCTTTTATCTGGTGAACAACCAGACGGCGCTCAATTCGACGCGAAATGGTGGTTTTCTTATACTGGGAAAAATCATGGCCCGTTGAGCTGCGAATCAGAGAAAAAATTTTCTGCATCTGGTTTTTAACCGAGGTGTCTTCGAGTTTGATCTGGCTTTGTAACTCAAGATAGGGGTGCTGTACATACCGGATTAACGTGTCCGGCATCTTTTCAACGGGGAGGATAAAATCGATCAGCCCGGTCTCAACAGCACTTCTGGGCATACCATCGTATTTTGCAGTGTCCGGCTGCTGGACCATGGCCATGCCGCCTTCACCTTTGATCGCTTTAATCCCCAGGGTCCCGTCCGATGCTGTTCCAGACAGGATGATACCAATGGCTTTTTCACCCTGGTCCTCGGACAGCGATCTGAAAAAAAAATCAACGGGCATGTTAATGGTGCCGCTTTTTACCGGTTCCAGAAGATGAAGGCTGCGATTGAATATGGCCACGTTCTTGCCAGGGGGATTCAGGTAGACATGATTGGCCAGAAGTTTCGTACCATCCTCAATTTCCCGGACAACCATGCGGGTCTGTTTTTCCAGCAGAGAGGCCATGATGCTTTTATGGCTCGGACTTAAATGCTGGATAATCACAAATGCCATATTGCTGTCAGGCGGCATAATGGAAAAAAACGCATTAAGGGTTTCCAATCCACCGGCTGATGCACCGATACCGACGATGGGAAAGCTGAACCTTTTTTTGAGTTTTTTTTCTTGTTCACCCGGTTCTAAAATTTTTTTATCAATTTTTTTATCATGGGGTGACCCATTTTTCTTTTTTGTTGTCATGGCCGTTGACCTTTATTGAAGTTAAATTTCTGGACAAGGTTATTGATATCAACACTACAATAAAAAATATTCCAATACAATAAAAATCGCCGATCAGTTTGAAGTCGAATTACTGCCGGGTATTTATGGTATCATTAGTGACGAGCAAAAAATGAAAAAGGGTAATCACTTATATTTACGTCAAGCTAATCCCGGCTAGTGTTCCACTGAGTTTTATCTAATTCCGGGGACTAATTCCGGGGACACCTTATTTAATTATGGACTAATTCCGGGGACACCTTATTTAATTATTGACAAAAGCCAGAACATTTGATTCATTATTAACATGGCACGAATAGCAAGAGCAATAGCGCCTGGAATCCCGCATCATATAACACAGCGGGGCAACAGGCGGCAGCAAACTTTTTTCAATGATGGAGATTATCAATCCTATTTGGAGTTAATGTCGGAATGGTGTATGAAATTTCAAGTGGAAACTTGGGCTTATTGTCTTATGCCAAACCACATCCATCTAATTGTAGTTCCTGAAACAAAAGACGGTTTAAACCTCGCTATTGGTGAAGCGCACAGACGTTACACGAGACAGATCAATTTTCGTGAAGGATGGCGTGGTCATTTATGGCAGGGAAGGTTTTCATCTTTTATCATGGAAGAAAGGTATCTATTAGCATGTACGAGGTATATAGAATTAAATCCAGTCCGGGCTGGTTTGGCAAAGGAACCTGAAGACTGGCGCTGGAGCAGTGCCAGAGCACATATGAATGACAAAGATGACATCCTTGTAAAAACAAGGCCATTGCTGGAAATAGTAAATCAACCTTGGAGAAAGTTTTTATCCTTTGATGTTCAGGGACCGGCAATAGAGTTATTTAGGAAACACGAAAGAACCGGTCGGCCTTTAGGAGAGGAGCTTTTTATTAAAAAAATGGAATCTCTTTTAGACCGGAAACTCAGGCCTCAAAAACCTGGCCCCAAAAAGAAAGATAAGTAAGGTGTCCCCGGAATAAGCAAAGGAATTACAAAAAGAACTGTTTCCACCGGTCCTGGATCGGCTTCCAAGATTGAAATTCGGACAATTTCAGTCGATACCTGGCCACGCTTCCCTCGTGCAGGCGCTGCAAGGCATCCACTGCTATTTTGTTGAAGGCTTCCCTGTCATTTCCAGGTACCAGTTCATGTGTCAGTTGTTGAATATTCTTAGCTGATGGCTCCTGGAGGCCCCGGACAATTGCCTGTATGACCAGGATCAATGTCTCCCGATAGCGGATACGCAGAGGATCTGGGTCAGCCATGGTTTTAGTGACTGCGAGGTAACGCTGGCAAGAGCGCTCATAAGCCCAGATAAACACATCCCGCAGCAAATCAACCTGGTTGAATTCATACACACCCAGAGTGCCATCCACATAGGCCTGTTCAGGCACATCTATGAAAGAAAGGGGACACAGATTATTTTTAATAAACGGGATGTTCGCTCCCAGCCTGGAGACACGCTTGTTAACATCCTCAAAAGGCTGTAGATATGGCAATTGCACCATCATGAAAAAGGCCTGCTCAAACGGGTCGGGAATGGCTGCAGCTTTCTGCAGCAGAAGATAAAAACAGTCTTCCAGAACCTGGGGCATGGCCACGGGGTGAAAGACGGACCCAAAAATGTCTACTGGTCTGCGCCGTAACCGTCCGCCTGCGTCTTTGTCAGGGAGCAGGTTTTCCGACAGTATGGCATGCAGGTTGAGAAAGGTGAAAGCATTAAACCCTATCAGGTCAGCCTCTTGGATGAGCATTTCAATGGCTGCCTTGTGATTCAGGATCATCTGGGTTTCATGGATATCCTTACCCTCTGCTGCCTGTCCGAATTCGATCAGATTTTGGGTATCGAGGCGGTTGTAAGTATTTCCCTCAAGACGGGATGAGGCCCATGACAGGTCAATCAGCAATCGGTTCAGGATTTCCCGGGCATAGGTGCCTGCAGAAAGTTCCCCCACGGGTGTGCGGCCCATCTCATGGAACTGGGCACGCAGAGACTCGGAAAGATAGAAGGTAACACCCGGCTCATAGTCCTCCAAAAATGAACGCTGATAACCAACGGGGTTACGGCGCATCAGAGGTTGCCCCACGAGATTGCGAATGATCCCGCCTTCAGTGGAAACGGGGATGTAAATTTGTACTTCGCCTCCAATTGAAGACTCAATGACCCTATGCTCAGCATTGATGACCACCCCGGGGCTGCGTTTGTAAACCAGTGCGATGCTTTCGCCTTGGGTGGTGATGCGCTTGTCTGTCAGGAGACGTTCTAACCGGCGTTGCAAGGTACGACGATTGAGAGCTTTGGGCAAATGAGAGGCCAGCGCACTCTCAAGCGCTGAAATCCCAATCCCTCTGGTATGTTCTGAAATTATCCGTTCTATCAGATCCAATTCTTCGGCAGGCACGATACGTGACATGAGCACTTCTCCTTGAGAATTTTGTGCAAAACAAATTTATACGCCATTTATAGTGGCGTGCGACAGTAAAGAGCGACACTAATATGTCACGGTTTTATGTCACACGTCAATATAAAAAAAATAAATCGTAAATAAATCGGGCACATGCAAGCAAATAGGCCTCATCCAATATGTACGATGCAAAACGGTCCTGCGCATAATCATCATCTGAGAAAAAAGTTTGCTGACGTCTGTTGCCCCGCCGGGTAATATGGCGAGGCATACCAGGGGCGACAATTCTTCCTATCCTTGCCATGGATAGAATATACAGACAGATTATTATTAATGTCAGGAATTAAGTACGGTGATGTTCAGGGACCGGCAATAGAGTTATTTAGAAAACACGAAAGAACCGGTCGGCCTTTAGGAGAGGAGCTTTTTATTAAAAAAATGGAATCTCTTTTAGACCGGAAACTCAGGCCTCAAAAACCTGGCCCCAAAAAGAAAGATAAGTAAGGTGTCCCCGGAATAAGAAGAAAGATAAGTAAGGTGTCCCCGGAATAAAATTACTGTTGAGTTTTCCCAATTAATTACGTACTATAATTTTTACAATATTTTTAAGAAAAAAAATCTTACAAGATGCCTGGGGAATAAAATTATCAAGGATATGATTAGAGTATTAATTGCAGAAGATCATACCATAGTTCGCAAGGGGCTTTGTTCTCTTCTGGAAAAGGAACCCGGCATTGTTGTTGTGGCTGAGGCGGAAAACGGCAGGGATGCTGTAATGAAAGCTGAAGAATTAACGCCTGATGTTGTTGTTATGGATATCGGAATGCCCCTTCTTAACGGAATAGAGGCTTGCCGTCAGCTTACAAAAAGCTATCCTGAAATAAAAATTATTATTCTGACAGTACACGATAGTGAAGAGTATGTCCTGCAGGCACTGAAGGCAGGGGCTTCAGGATATCTTGTTAAAAAAGCTGCTCCTTTGGATCTGGTTACTGCAATTCACGAAGTCCATAAAGGAAAATCCTATCTAAGTTCTTCTATTTCAAAAACCCTTATTAATGAATATCTGCGCCAATCCAACACAATATCAGATCTTTACAAAGACAGCAGAGAAAAAGAACTTACCAGCCGGCAGACAGAAGTCCTGCAACTATTGGCAGAAGGGTATACAAATAGGGAAATCGCCAAAATTTTATCTGTGAGTATAAAAACCATTGAAACCCACCGGTCACAAATAAAAGCGAGACTCAATATCAAGAAGACAGCAGGACTTGTGCAATATGCCCTTCAAAAAGGATTGATAATTAAAGAATAAATATACCCGTGACCCCATCGATACCTTAGCCTTATCAAAGGCAGATCTAAAAAATTCATTGCCCATTATCCTATTTTTTTTTACCGATTCCTATCGGGTCTAAGATTAATTTCAGAATTTTTTTAAAGGAATACCAGGGTTTTTTTAAGGGAATACCAGGGTTTTTTTTTAAGGAATATCAGGTATTAAAAAGAATCTTTCAGTAGTTCACCCGATATCAATGCCTGATTAAAAGGTTTATTCTCCAATCATGCCAATATTTTCTTGTAAACTTTTTTAAACAGGAAAACATTAGGATTTGAAGGCAAATATTAAAATTTAATGTATGCCAAGAAAAGGAGGTTATAAATTGGTTATGCCACCGCAACAGAAGTTATACAAAACCTATTAATTAATTATCTTAAAAAGGAGATTTATCATGGCTGTTGAAAAAACAAATGCATCCTCAAGTTTAGTTGAAGTTATTGACCGTATCCTTGACAAAGGCGTTGTTATTGATGCCTGGGCAAGGGTATCTCTTGTAGGTATCGAACTTCTGGCTATTGAAGCCCGTGTGGTTCTGGCCGGTGTCGAAACCTATCTGAAATATGCTGAAGCAGTAGGCCTCACAGCTCAAGCCGAAGCCTAACCCATAAAGGGAGATTGGCAGGTATCCTTGGGATAATTAAAGGTGTTTTACCCTTTTAATTAAACGCTATCATCTTAAGCATATCTGGAATCTCCGGGGTATTTATAAAAACCCCAAACATATCTGACAAAACTCCCTTAATTTTAAAATCGGTTGTTGTCCGATATGTTTGAGGTTTTTTTTTAGCCAAAAGGTGACATATGACCACCCTGGAAAAATTAAAAGATACAGAGCAATTGAGAATATTGGCCGTAAGTATTGTTGATTCCTATGAGATAAGGGTAGACACTATTTGTTCCTTACTGACCCAGGCCAATAATTTTCTTCATTCTTTCCAGTCTGAACTTGATGATATGATGAAATGTCTGAGAATCAACCTGGCCAATTCCCAGAGTTTGAGGCGAAGGGATTTTGATTCCATGATCCAGGATATCCTTGACCACCACCAGAAGATTAGAAATGAAGCCAACCTGGGCTTGTCTAATTTTCAGGAAGAGGAACAGGAGATGATATTGTCTTTAAGAGATATGGTTACGGGCAAAAGCCATGATCCCATCGTGGATGTTGAAGCCATGCTCGAAGATATGTTAACACGACAGAAAAACCGGGAGCATGATATTATAAGGATATTAAAGCATATTCAGGTTGAACAGGAAGAATTAAAAACAGGTTTAAAAAAGTTATTGGAAAAGGGTGAAAATATCAGGATTAAAGATTACAAGGCAATGCTCAAAGCCATCCGTACACAACAGGGTGAATATAATCAGGAGCTGTTTAAATTATTGGATGATTTTGATCTTGTCAGAAACAGGGTTAATGACCAATGGCAAAAAGTTGTCAGTATAAACTATCAATAAAGATTGCCGCCAATCTGAATTAAACATCAGATTCGCATTTAAAAATAAAAAGATATCCTTTGCCGCTATGGCGGTTTACCACCCGCCACTGGCTTAACAAGCCTTGCTTTAAGCATGTCTTTACAAGGTTAAAAAGGAGAATAATAATGTCAGCATCTAAAGATCTAGAAAGGTTGGTAAATCAGATTGCAAGTGCGAGAAATGACCGCGGAGTACTTATGAATAACCTGAAAGAAAATTTTGGCCGGATCAAACAGGATACGGCAGGGTTAAGGCATGAGGCAGTTAATCTATTGAAATCAATTGGCAGGGACAGACAGGAAATGACCCAATCCTTACACGGGCAACTGGACAAGGATAGAGCCGATCTTGGTGTAATGGAAAAAACGCGCCAGAAAGAAACGGCAATGGAACATAATGCGCGCATAAGTTTGATCAAGGAATTAAAAAATGAACTCAGATCAAAGCTGGATAATTTCATGTCAGACATGAATGACTGTGTAACAAAAGACAAGAAACAGCGGGTGGCTGGAATTAAAACCATCAAGACCGAGGTTGGCAGGTTACAGGAAGATACTCAAACCAGTTTAAAACAGATCCGCAATAGTCAAAAAAAGATGGGTGATGAGCTTTCATCCGTTCTAAAAGCCTTTGTTTCAGATGTCAAGGCAAATGAAAAAGGTCGAAAATCAAGCGTAAATGATTTTTTGACCTCTGTAAAAGCAGAAATATCTGCCATGTCATCTGCCTGGGGAAAAGTCATGTCTAACGTCCGCGTGAATGATTCAGAAATAATTCAAGAAGCGGTTGAGCCTGAGCCTGATAAAGAGGATGACACGGATGAAGAGCCAGAAGGACAAGAGCTGACCGAAGGAGAGGATGAAACCGGATACAGCTATTATGATAATGGTCCTATAAAAGAAAAGGTTATGACCACCCTGTCTGACTATTCAGATGGCCTTAAAATGACCCAGTTGGCTGAATTGCTTGATATTGAACAATGGCGAACGCTTATTCCGGTTATGCGTGATCTTATGGACAACAACCAGATAAGGAAAGAAGGCTCCTTGTATTTTAGTTTATAAAATAATCAGGGCCGGGATTTTATCTCCTGGCCCTGAAAAAACCTAAGGGAGCATGGATTTGCAAAAAGGAAACTTTCTTGTTTTTTTAACCCACTACTAACAAAGGAGTTACAATGGCAACAGCAATGGCAAGCACTGTTCTGGAACCCGTCTCCCTGCCGGATTTTGTGGAAACAGAATATGTCAAGGATATTACCAGCAGGGCCTTAGGATATATCAAGGCAGGTTTCCCCGTGCACTTAAGAGGTATTTCAGGCACGGGAAAGACGACTCTTGCCGTTCATATCGCGGCAAAGATAGGTCGTCCTCTTATCCTTATACACGGGGATGAGGAGTTTTCAACCTCGGATTTAGTAGGCAGCGAACAAGGTTACAACATCCGCAAAATCAGGGATAATTTTATTCATACCGTTCTTAAGACAGAAGAGAATATGAGTAAACTATGGGTTGATAACCGGTTGACCATGGCATGTAAATTCGGGTTTACACTCCTTTATGATGAATATACCCGTTCCAGGCCCGAGGCAAACAATGTCCTTTTGTCCGTGCTCCAGGAAAAAATGCTGGATATTCCAACCACAAGCCATGGCGATTCCAATTATATGAAGGTCCACCCTGATTTCACTGCTCTTTTTACCAGCAACCCTGAGGAATATGCAGGGGTCCACCGCAGCCAGGATGCTTTAAGAGATCGTATGATTACCATTGACCTTGAATATTTTGACAAAGAGACTGAAATCAGCATTGTTCAGGGCAAATCAGGGTTATCCCATGAAGATGCAAAAAAGATTGTAAGTATTGTCAGAGGGTTAAGAGATTCTGATGTTTTTGAGTTTTCCCCTACCGTAAGGGGATGTCTGATGATTGCCAAATCCGTTCAGGTATTCCATGCAAAAATCCATAAGGATGATAAAGTCTTTTGCCAGATCTGCTTTGACATTCTTTCTTCCGAAACCAGCCGTATCGGCAGCAAGTCAAACAAGGAAAGAGTGATGCAGGTCCTTTTAAAATTGATTGATCAGTTTTGCAATGACATTAATAAAGGAGGTGCCAATGTCTAGTTCACCCTATGGTAAAGCGATTATCAAAAGAGGCTGTTCAAAAATGAAAACTGCAATAAAGCATAGTCTTACTACAAAGTCCCGGCCTGTTAAATCCAGTTATCTGGAAATATTTATAATGGACAAGCACAGGTCCCGGTTAAAACAGGAAAAGGCCAATCTGAGCAATAGAATTAATCAGATACACAAAGAGCTTGCATCCCTTGACAAGGCAATTGCTGTAATGGGTAAGGATGTCAAAGGGGATATCGGTTCAATGTCTCCCTTGACAACCATCAAGTCCATCACGGAAATAGATCCCATCACGGAAATAGATACAATAAAGAGAATGCAATTAAAATATTGATAAGCCCCTTTCAGGCAAATGATATGGCTTGTAATTGTTAAGATTAAAAAAGGTGGCCCCATGTCTCATATAGGCAAATATATATACTGCATTATTGAAGAAAAATATGACCGCAACTTTGGCACCATCGGAATCGGCAATAGAAAGGATCTGGTTACAACCCTGTGTTATAATGGTATTTCTGCTGTAATAAGTGATACCCCCATGTCCAAGTACGTGATCAACAAGGCCAACCTTACTGCCCATGAAATGGTCATTGAACATGTAATGAAAGATTACACTGTATTGCCGGTTCGATTTTGTACCATTGCTTCAAATTTAGAAGAGATAAGAAGCCTTATTAGAAGGCGGTATCCTGAATTCAAGGGTCTTTTCAGGGATATGGACAATAAGGTTGAAATGGGATTAAAGGTGGTCTGGAAGGATATGGATGCGATATTTGGCGAAATATCCGCTTCCAGCAAAATTATCAAAAAGATTAAATCAAATATTTCAGGCCTTGACAGAGATATTAAAATCAAGGCTGGGAAACAAGTTCAAAAGGCTCTGGCTGAAAAGAAGCAGGATGAAGGGCAAATCATTACACGAAAATTAAACCGCATTTCAGTGGATATAAAGGAAAACAAGATAATGGGTGATTCAATGCTTTTGAATCTTGCCTGCCTGATTGACAGAACCCATGAAAAAGAATTTGATAACACTATTAATGATCTGGCAGCAGAATATGAAAACAGATTCTTTTTAAAATATGTGGGCCCGATACCACCCTTTAATTTTGTTAACATTGAAGTCACATAAAGGAGATATTCATGACAAAAAAGAGAGACAAAGACGAGACAACTGGCGAGTTCGGTTTTTCAGGGCTTTTAAAAGGCCTGGGCAATCTTATTGAAACCGCAGCCGCTTTTGCGGAAAAAAGCCAGGATTTAAAAAAGTCAGGTGAGATAAATTTTGGTAATTTTGATAAAATCAAAGGATTAAAGGACATAAAAGGGGTTTATGGAATAAATGTCCGCACCTTAAAAGATGGTAGACCCTTTGTCCAGTCTTTTGGCAATATCAAGAAAACTTCTGACGGTCCCGTTGTTGAAGAGGTAAGGGAACCCATTATAGACCTTTTTGAAGAAAAAGGAACCACCCAGATCATTGCTGAAATGCCGGGCATTGACCAGACGGATATTGTGGTGGAAGCCCATGATGATATTATAAACATAAGTGCCTGCACCAATCTGAGAAAATATCAAAAAGAAGTACTTTTATCCAGGGCAGTTAAAGAAAAAGATTTGGAATGGTCCTATAAAAACGGGGTTTTGGTGATAAATATTAATAGAAAATAAGTCTGAAATTTTAAAGCATTAAAATTTCATGGGAACAGGTGATCAGGAATGGATATAAAAACGATTACATTAAAGGTAATTGAGGCCAATTCAAAGGATACTGGCAGGGGTATCGTCCGCCTTGACCCCAGTGATTTTAAAAAAATTGATATAGAGGTGGGTGATGTTGTCCAGGTCAAAGGAAAAAGATTGACGGCCGCCAAAGTCATGCCGGCATATATTGAGGACAGAGAGCAGGGCCTGGTTCGTATGGATGGCATTACAAGGGACAATGCACAAATCGGGCTGGATGAAAAGGTGATAATTGAAAAAGCCGTATGCAATCCTGCCAGAAAAATTTCTGTCACCCCTCTTACCCAGGTTCGATCCTTTGACAGCAAATATATCGGCACCCTTCTGGAAGGGATTTCCCTGGTTAACGGCGATATCGTCCGGGCAAAATTATTTGGAGCAAAAACCCGGGATTTTAAAGTCACGGCAACAAAACCGGATGGGATTGTCATTATAAAACCGGATACGATCATTGAAATAAAAGAAGAAAAATCCGAGTTTAAGTCGTCCAGGGTTTCATATGAAGATATTGGGGGGCTTGCCAAAGAAATCCATCGTATCAGGGAAATGATTGAACTGCCTTTAAAATATCCCCAGGTTTTTGAAAAACTGGGGATTGATCCTCCCAAGGGTGTTCTTCTCCACGGCCCGCCAGGATGTGGCAAGACATTGATCGCAAGGGCTGTGGCAAATGAGACGGATGCAAATTTCCAGCATCTGACAGGCCCTGAAATCATGGCCAAATTCTATGGAGAAAGCGAGGCGAATTTAAGAAAAATCTTTGAAAAAGCCTCGGCTTCAGCTCCTGCCATAATATTTTTTGACGAGATTGATGCCATAGCGCCCAAGCGTGAAGATATGGGGGGTGAAAAACAGGTTGAAAAAAGGGTGGTTGCTCAGCTTCTGGCATTAATGGACGGTCTTTCCTCAAGAGGACAGGTGATCGTCATCGGGGCCACAAATATTCCCAATGTTATTGATCCCGCGCTTCGACGGCCCGGCCGGTTTGACAGGGAGATTGAAATCAGTATTCCGGATAAGAATGGGCGATACAAGATACTGAATATCCATACCCATGGCATGCCGCTTTCTGAAGATGTTGACCTGGTCAAACTTTCTGAAATTACCCATGGTTATGTGGGCGCTGATATAGAAGCGTTCTGCAGGGAGGCTGCCATGGTATGCCTTAGAAAGTTTTTCCCAACCTTTGATTTTCAACAGGAAGAGATTCCAATTGACAGCCTGCTGGATCTTATGGTGACCATGGATGATTTTTTAGAAGCCATGAAGGAAATTGAACCCTCCGCAATCAGAGAGGTCTTTTCTGAAGTGCCCAATGTAAATTGGAGCGATGTGGGAGGTCTTGAGGATGTTAAAAATCTTTTAAAAGAGACGGTTGAGTGGCCATTGAAATATGCCTCTCTTTTTGATTTTGCCAACACCCGTCCTGCCAGGGGAATTTTATTTCATGGAGAACCCGGAACTGGCAAAACCCTTCTGGCAAAGGCTGTGGCAACAGAATCCGGTGTTAATTTTATTTCCATCAAAGGACCGGAACTTTTATCAAGGTGGGTTGGGGACAGTGAAAAAGGAATCCGGCAGATTTTTAAAAAAGCAAGACAGGCATCTCCCTGTGTTGTTTTTTTTGATGAGATAGACAGTCTGACTCCAAAAAGAGGGGCTTCCGGTTCTTCAGCAGTAACAGACCGTGTTATCAGTCAGTTTTTAAGTGAAATGGACGGAATAGAAGAATTAAAAGGCATACTTGTCCTGGCTGCCACCAACAGAATTGATATGATCGATGCAGCAATGCTGCGATCAGGAAGATTCGATTTTCAGCTTGAGCTGAAAAATCCTGATAAAAATGCCAGAAAAGAGATATTTAAAGTCCACACAAGGGAGAAACCCCTTGGAAAAAATGTTGATTTTGATGGCCTTGCCGATGAGACAGACAGGTTAAAGGGGGCTGATATTGAATTGATCTGCAATACAGCTGCCATGATAGCCATAAAGGAATTTATCAAAAAAGGCAGAAAGGATCATACAAAATTCAGTATTTTGATGAAGCATTTTCAAGAAGCCATTCAAAAAGGACAGACAAGATGAATAAAGGGCAATATTTATATGGATTCGTGTTTTCAGAATCCAGGCAAAATTTTACTTGTAAAGGACTTGACGACCAGGATGTCTATTTGAAAACCAACGGGAATCTTTCTTTGGCCATAAGCGATTTTAAGATGATAGATTTTTCTGCATTGCCCCAGAAAGAGCTTTTACAATATTTAAAGCAGCATCATAATACAATTGGAAAAATAATGGAAAAATTCTGCATTATTCCTTTTAAGTTCGGGACAATGATTGAAGACCCGGATCAGATTATAAAGATATTTAAAAGCAGCTATGACCAGATCAGAAAGAAATTTACAATTTTGCAGAATATGATTGAGCTGGATATTATTGCCAATTTTAATAATTTTAGCCAGGTCTTTAATGAAATAAAGGAGCTGGATGCAGTTAAACAATTCAAACAGGAAATACAGTCCAGGCCAAAACCGGATATTTATGAAGCCCAGATAAAACTTGGGAAAATGGTGAATTCTTTGCTTGATGAAAAGCGTAATTTTTATAGAAAGATTATGTATAACCGTTTGTCGGATTTATCTTCAGACATCCTTACAAACGAGATTACTCAGGATTCAATGATCGCAAGTCTCGCCTTTTTAATCCATAAAAAGGATCATCAGACGTTTGAAAAAATTATTGAAGATCTTGATGAATATTTTGAAGGCAAAATTAATTTCAAGATTGTTGGTCCTTTCCCATTTTACAGCTTTTATACTCTTGCCCTTCACAAAGGGGATTTTAAAGAACTTGATTTTGCAAGAAGGGTATTAAATCTGCCGGAAAAAGCAAGCCTGTCTGAAATTAATGAGTCCTATAAAGAACAGAGCAAAATTTGCCATCCTGATAATGACAGTCATAATAAAGATCTTGCCCGCAGGTTTGAAGCGCTTAATAAATCCTATCAAATAATTATGGAATATATGAACGGCAATGGCTGCTCATTTTTAAGAGAGGATATTGAACAATGTGTCAGGGTCAAGCCTGTTGAAAGGAAAAATGCGGTTATGTCATGAGAGAGCTTTTTTTAGTCCCTATGATTCATATTGATGCAGATCTTGGAAAGGCAAAGGATGAAATAGCGCTTGTTAAAAACAGATTTATCTCCCAGAAAAGACTTGAACAGCATGAGAAGACAATTTTAATGTTCTGGGACAGGGTCCTGACCTATTTTGAAGAACAGGATGTAAAAAATATGAAAATTTTTCAAGACGGCCTGGCAGCAGGAGGTGAAATCGGAAAAAAAATTGTAAAAGAACTGGCTTTAAAAGAAAGCCGTAATTTCATGGTGTTATCAGACCTGGTTGATAAAGGTGCCATGGTAATGAAAACCGAAGATATTGCTTTAATTCAGCAAGAGCAGACATTGTTCATGAATCTTCTAAAGTCAAAACATTTTTTTTCAACCCTGAAGAACTATTTAAAATACAGATTTAATAAGACACGGCTGCTTAAAGAACGCGATATGTATATGGCCGGCCAGATTAATAGCAACTTAAAGAAAGGAGAAAAAGCCGCTCTTTTTATCGGTGCTGCTCATAATGTGGCATGTTTTCTTGACAAGGATATCCTGGTTTTTCCTTTAAAAGATCCTTTACTGGTAAAACAATATTTTAAAGCTTTCAGCAAAAAAAAAAATGACCGGGAATTTCAAACCCTGTCCAACGAGCTTAGATGCAAAATCAATGGGGAATCAAACGCATGAAACAATATATTTATGCCATCGTGGATACTGAAAATGAAAGAAGCCTTGGCATGCAGGGTATTGGAGGTATCAATGATGAGGTATCAATTGTCTGTTTTAATGGTATGGGTGCTGTTGTCAGTCCAACCCTGACAGAAGAATTTCCCGTTACCCGGAAAAATACTCTGGCTCATCAGAAAATCCTGGAAGAACTTTTCAAGGAGCATACAGTATTACCCGTAAAATTCGGCACAATAGGGGATGATACTAAGACAATAAAAGAAAAGGTATTAAAAGCAGAACGCTTGAAAATAAAAGAGCACCTGGATTTTTTAAAGGATAAGTCTGAGCTGGGGCTTAAAGTTTTCTGGGTTGATACTGAAAATATTTTCATTCATATACTTGATGAGAATCCACAGATTCAAAGACTTCGGGACCGTTTAAATTCACATAATGGTGGATTGCAAAGAGATCAGATCCGGTTGGGAGACATGGTGGAAAACGCCTTGAAAAAGAAAAAAGAAGAATTGGAGAAAAAAATATTCAAGTTTTTAAATGGCCTCTGGGTCGAACATAAGAAAAGCAAGATCATGGCAGACAATATGGTTGTAAATAGTGTTTTTCTTGTTTTAAAAGAGGATGAAAAGAAATTTGACAAGGCCGTTGAAAGAATTGATGAATATTTTGCAGGGCAATTGAAAATAAAATACATAGGCTCTGTTCCGCCAAGTAATTTTGTTGAATTAACTGTGAGGTGGTAAAATGGCTTTTATATTAGATGATATTGCACTATCTCCCATCAAGCTGACGATCTGGCTTGCAAAAAAATTAAAGGAATCAGCTTATAATGAAATGACAGATGATTCTAAAGTTTTAGAAGAACTTCTCATGCTGCAGATGAAACTTGAGATGGAAGAGATAAATGAGGATGACTATACAAAAAAAGAGACCCTGCTGATGGAACGTCTGGAAGAGATAAGAATTTTGAAAAAAGATATAAGTTGAAAGACATTTTTTGATTTTGAAAATAAGATATTTTTAAAAAAAGGAGAAGATCATGGCCCTTAAATTTGCTGCTGCTATAAAAAAAGCAAGATCGGAATTGGAGACACTTACCGGACTTGAGTTGGGTTCAACTGTGAGCGCGCACCCTGATGGAGATGGGTGGCAGGTGACCCTGGAGGCGATTGAAAAAAAATCCATCCCGGACAGTATGGATATCCTGGGTATTTTTGAAGTCAACCTGGATGCAGAGGGGAATATTTCTGAATTCAACCGGGTAAGGATGCGAAAGAGAATTGATATTGATGAGAATGCATAGAATTAAGATTATAGAAAATTAAACAAATTTGTAACTATTCAGTTCTTATGCTTGAAGCCGCCCTGTCTGATGGATATTTTTTTTCGATGCTAAACGCTTAACCTCATACAAATATCCATCAGACAGGGCTTTGAGATAATTTCTTTTAACGGGGTGAACTATTATACAAATTTAATATAAAGGCAGATAATTAAATGGGAATGGAACCATCTAGAGAAAATTTTGGCAGCCTGGCAGATGTAATTGACAGGGTTCTTGATAAAGGCCTGGTCATTAACGCTGATATCGCAGTATCCGTTGCCGGTGTTGAATTGCTGGGGATTAAAATCAGGGCTGCTTTGTCATCTTTTGAGACAGCAGCTAAATATGGATTAGAGTTTCCTTCAGGAACAAAGCTTTCAACACCTGCATGGCAAGAGGCACTCACGGCCAAGGAGTACTGCCCCCAGTGTGAAAAGAAAGTTGCAACCCAGGATCTGATGACTGCAGGATGTCCCTGGTGCGGCTGGATAAGTGCTAAAGCAAACCAATTAAATGATCGTATCAAAACGTCCATATGATTATAAAGGAAAATACATGGCCCTTGATATTGATGAAAAAAATTTAAAGCACGGGGTTCTAGGTCTTGTTATAGCCCTGGTTGAAGTTATACAGGAAGCCTTGAATCTTCAGGCCATGAAAAGAATGGAAAAAGGATCATTGTCTCAAGAAGAGATCCATCGCCTGGGGAATGCATTAATGGATCTGGACCAGGCCATAAAGGAGATTAAAATTCAGCAGGGAATATCAGAAACTGTCAAATCTGTCAGAGATGGTTTGGATGATATTGTAGATGATGTCATAAACCAGATGATCAATCCTTGTAAGTGGAGTGCAAAAAAGCAATAAAACATGGAAGAGATAATAAAACAGATTGTTCAAAAACAGATCAGAACCATTCTTGATAATAACCGGGATGTAATTTCAAAGATCGTGAAAAAAAGTATCATGCCGGAACTTTACAAGATGGTGCAGGATGAAATTAACAGAGAATTTCTGGGCTTTGCTGAAAAACAGCAGACTTCACTGGATCAGGATATAAAAAATCAAGATTCATTGGATTTGCAGGCGCAAAAAGAGAATTCCCATAATTTTAAACAAGGCGCTTTTAATAAACAGGGAAAATATCTTTATTGCATAGTCAAAGGCAATGAAGAGGAAAAATTCAGCCTCATTGGTATTGATGGCAATAAAGTCTATACCTTCTGTCATAAAGCGCTTTGTGCCATTATCCATGACTGTAAAGCCAAACCCTACCAATCTGATGAAGAAAAAATTGTCGCCCAATGGGTCCTGACCCATCAAAAAGTGATTGAAAGGGCCTGGGAAACCTATGGCGTTGTCGTTCCGGCATCTTTTGACACCATTATAGTGGGTGATAAAGAATTTACAGAGGAAGAAAATTTAAAAAAATGGCTGGAAGATCATTATGATGATCTTCTGGCAAAAATAGAAAAATTTAGCGGTAAGGCTGAATATGGGGTCCAGATATTCTGGGATGCGAATCAAATGGGAGCCAGGATTTCCCGGGAAAATGAGCAGATCAGAAAAATCAATGAAGAATGCAGGTCAAAATCCAAGGGAGCTGCCTATATGTACAGGCAAAAACTGGAAAACCTGTTGAAAAAAGAATTGGAAAATCAAGCTGAAACCTGTTTTAAGGAATTCTACAATAAAATTAAAGCCCATGTGGATGATATTAAAATAGATAAGACAAAAAACAATACGTCTGATCAGCAGATGATAATGAATCTTGCCTGCATCATGCCCCGGGAAAACTATCCTCTTCTAGGGGATGCGCTTGAAAAGATTGATCAAATGGAGTTTTTCTCTGTAAGGTTTACCGGCCCCTGGCCCCCGTATAGTTTTGTGTAATCATCATGGAACCCAAGTCATATACAAAAGCAACCCTGGTAGACCTTCTGGACAGGGTGCTGGACAAGGGAATTGTGATCCATGCTGATATGATTATATCGGTTGCCGGCATCCCTTTGATTGGTGTGAATCTTAAGGCTGCCCTGGCTGGTATGGAAACAATGCTTGAATATGGGATGATGGAGGAATGGGACGCGAGTATCAGATCCCGGGCCATGGAAAATGAGAAGAAAACCCTGCATTTTATACAGGAAGAAATTCTGTTTAAGGAAAAGGCTTCTTATTATTGTCATGAAGGAATCGTTCAGACCTGGCGATTTGGGGATATGGTTCTTACCGCTCGAAAGCTTATACTGTATCATCCCGTGTTTGAGGATATCATGTTTGAATTAGCGCTTGAAAAAATTAAGGATATTGAAGTTATTGAAAAACTGAATGATGAATTTAAAAATCAAAAACAGGTTTATATCCTCACCCATGATAATGAAATAGAAAGGTTTAAGACTAAGAATATAGATGTTTTTGAAAAAGTTCTTAAAGACAATTTCTTAATAAAAGAAAATAGGGGGTATTTATGGGCAGAGCAGTCGGCATAGATCTTGGTACATCATATTGTGTTGCCGCTGTAATTGAAAATAAAATACCTGTGGTTATTCCCAATCGTGAAGGCAATAATCTGACCCCTTCAGTTTATGCCTTTACCGACAAAAAAGAACACCTGGTGGGGAAAGCGGCAAAAGACCAGGCAAAAGATAATCCAGGCAATACGGTTTTTTCAATAAAAAGATATATGGGTACAGACCATCGGGTCGTGGTGGATGGGTATGGTTTATCTCCCCAGCAGATATCCGCATTTATTTTAAAAAAAATAAAACGGGATGTTGAAGATTATCTTAATGAGCCTGTTGACCAGGCTGTTATCACAGTGCCGGCCTATTTTAATCACTTAAGCCGCCAGGCAACAAAAGAGGCAGGAGAGCTGGCAGGTTTCACGGTTTTGCGGATTATAAGCGAACCCACTGCAGCAGCACTGGCATACGGGCTTAAGAGAAAGGATATTAAAACCGTTCTTATCTGGGACCTTGGGGGAGGCACCTTCGACGTCTCTATACTTGAGCTGGACCAGGGCTTTTTTAAGGTAAAGGCTGTGAGCGGCAACAACCATCTTGGAGGGGAAGACTTTCTGCAGAAACTTGTGGACCATGTGGCTCAAAAATTTCAAATCCAACACGGATTTGATCCGAGAAAGAATTTATTTTTTCATCAACAGCTCAAAGAAGCCTGTGAACGAGCAAAAACCGAGCTTTCTGACAAACAGACAACAAGCATATTTTTATCCTTAATACCGGGTCTGGATGGTGCAGTGATTGATTTTGAGACAAGGGTGGACAGAAAAACCTTTGAAGAAATAACTTCAGATCTTGCCCGGATGATGCTTCTGCCAACAAAACAGGCCATAAAGGATGCAAAAATAGGGATTGAAAACATTGATCGTGTCCTCCTGGTGGGAGGGGCAACACGGATGGCTTGTGTCCAAAAAATCGCAAAAGATTTTTTTCGTCAGACTCCCTACCAGAAAATCAATCCGGATGAAGTGGTGGGTCTTGGCGCGGCAATCCAGGCCGGTATTCTGACAAAAGAGATAGCGGATGTATTTTTGCTGGATGTCAATCCCCTTTCTTTGGGCATTGAAACCAAAGGCGGTCTTGTCGCAAGGATCATACCCAGAAATACCATCATCCCTGTTTCAGAAGACCAGATATTTACAACGGCCAAAATCAATCAGACAAGTATGGACATCAATGTCCTTCAGGGAGAACGGGAACTTGCCACGGACAATATCAGCCTGGGCGAATTCAGATTAACCGGGATTCATCCCCAGCCCCAGGGTCAATCCAGAGTAGAGGTCAGTTTTTCCATAGATGCCAATGGAATCCTTGCCGTATCTGCTAAAGATCTGCAGACAGATAATGAAGTGGGTATTCAGATTGATTCAACAAAAATGGTTTCTGAAGAGATGATCAGCCAGACTATAATTGATGCTGAAAAACATTTTAAAAGCGATGCTGAGAATAGACAAAGAATCGAGACTATTATCAGGGCTGAAAATCTTATCACCACTGTTGATGAGATGATTAAAGATAATTCCCAACAATTGTCTGAATATATTTTACAGGATCTAAATTCTGTGGTTATAGCGCTTAAAAAAGATATCAAACAAGGGGATGTCAAGGATATTAAAAATGGAATGAGTTTATTGACTCAATCTATTTTAGCTGTTAAAAATTCCAAAACAAAAAAAGTGGGCTGAAAATGCGTATCCGACCTCTACACAGCACCATGCGTTTTTTGAAAATGAACAGACCTTTTTTGTATCCTGATGAACAGATCGTACTGGAAGATCAGGGCGGGTTTAAACATTTGTCTCTCTATGGGTGGAAGCCTGCACATATTTTTCTTACAACAAAAAGGCTTATTCTCTGCCAGCTGAAAAAAATTGTTTTTGAGATTGATCTTCAAGCTGTTTTTAAACTATCCATTGAAAACCAATATTATATATTACGTAAAAGAGAGATCTTATGCGTTCATTATAATGATAAAGATCTTAATTGCCATGGCATTTTACGGATGGTGGTCAATGGGTTGCACACATGGAACAGCAGGCTTTTCCAGTCAACTCTTTTAAAAGTTGATGATAATTGTATTAAAATGATTGCAGCAAGGCTTGATGATAATTGCAAGACAATATTGTGGTTTCTCAAGGAAAAAGGCTATGCCAGAATAGATCAACTGGCCCGGATTACAGATGCTGCCAATCATATGGAGGTGCTTACAAATATCAAGGATGCTATAAATCCTGTTGCCCAAAAGCTTTTAGGGTGTCCGATCATGTCATTTGAGCGATCCAGGGTTGACACGCATACAGGCCAGACCATTCTATTTTCCTGGTGGCTTGCTGGAGTGCAGGAACAATGGAGCCACGACCGCCTTTTGGATATCTTTGATGAAAAAGATTATTTTCAGATTATCATGGAAGTAAAAAAATTAGAAAAATCAGATTTAAAAATATCACTGGATCATAATGAATTGATTGTAGAGTCCAGAAAAATCGGATCAAAATGGCTTGAAAGATTCACGCTTTCACAGGAAGCTGTGTTTGATAATCATAAGGTCTATTTAAAGAACAATCTGCTTGAAATAAGATTGTTTAAAAAAGCATACCATTTAAGTCTTGAAGATCTGGACAAGGAGGCCTGAATCTGATGGGAAAACCGCCGGAATACCTGGAGAATTCAAATTTGCGCCTGCTTGTTTTTGGTGGAAAAGGGGGAACCGGTAAAACAACCATGTCAAGTGCTGCCGCGGTTCACCTTGCAAAGACCAGCCCCTTAAAAAAAATTATGATTATTTCCACTGATCCTGCCCATTCCCTTTCCCACGGGTTTGGGGTGAAATTAGATAACCGGAACACCCGTCTGACTTTAAACAATAATCAAAAATCAAATTTATATGCAAGACAGCTGGATGCACAGGAGCTGGCAGATCAGTTTAAAATAGAAAATGGTGATATCATGAAAAAAATTGCTGATCGAGGTACCTATTTTGATCAAAAAGATATCACTGAATTTTTTGAACTCTCCTTGCCGGGCATGGATGAAGTAATGGCAATTCTTGAGGTTGCCCGATTAATATCTGAAAACATTTTTGATGTACTCATACTTGATACAGCACCCACAGGTCATACCCTGCGCATGTTAAATCTTCCAGTGCAGATGGAAAAATGGATACAGGTTATGGATATGATGCTTGAAAAACATCGTTACATGGCCGCACAATTTACCAGGCGAAAATATGTCAAAGATGAATGTGATTTTTTTCTGGAAGGATTAACTCAAAAAATCCAGCAGGTTAACAATCTATTAAAGGACCGGCAGATAACACGGTTTATTCCTGTCATGATCCCCGAATCCATGAGTATCCATGAGACTCAAAAACTGGTGGCCTCTTTGCTTGAAATGCATATTCCCGTTAAAGAGATTATTGTCAACCACATGGCAAAGCAGAATGCGTGTGAGTTCTGTACTGCACGAAAGCATCAACAGACAGACCCCATACTTCAGATTCAAAAGAAATTTTCAAGATTTGACCTGATTTTTGTTGAGAATTTCCAGGATGAGATAAAAGGTTACAATGATCTGTCTCTGCTGGGAGATTATTTGACAGGCGATTTAAATGCCTTTTGCAGAAAACCCGGGCAAAAGAAACATGCAACCATGATCCAGGAGATAGACCCGGCAATGAACGTGTCAAATCTGGATATTGATCCTGCTATCCAGTTTATTATTGTCGGTGGAAAGGGCGGAGTGGGTAAGACGACTGTTGCTTCATCCATTGGCCTTTATTTATCCGGTCTGTTTCAGGATAAAAAAATATTGCTTTTTTCCACTGATCCTGCCCATTCCCTTTCAGACAGTCTGGATATGAAAATAGGGAATTGCATGACACATGTCTTCTCCAACCTCTGGGCCATGGAGATGAATGCCGACCAATTGTTCAAAGATTTTAAAGATTCCTATAAAAAAGATATCCATTCAATGTTTGAGCGATTCTTTGTCAAAGGCATGGATATCAAATTTGACAGGCAGGTAATGGCCGGGCTTTTTTCCATGGCACCTCCGGGATTGGATGAGATTATGGCAATAGATACAATCATGGATTTGAAACAGAAAAATGAGTTTGATATGATTATTATAGATTCTTCTCCAACGGGCCATTTATTGAGGTTTTTAGAACTTCCTGAACTGGTGAGACAGTGGCTTAAGACCCTTTTCAATTTATTGATAAAGTATGAGGGAATAGTTAAATTAACCCGGTCTGCACAAAAAGCCCTTGATCTGTCCAAAAACACAAGAAGAATCCAGGAAAACCTAACCGATTCAAAAAAGACAGCCTTTATAATGGTTGTAATACCTGAGGCCATGGGCTTGCTGGAATCTGAAAACCTTTATACCTATTTAATACAGGCAAAGATTCCCTTAAACCATGTTTTCATTAATATGGTATTGCCTGATACTGACTGTCCTGTCTGTGTTATCAGACAAAAAAGTCAAAAATTCTATATTGAAAAGATATACAGAAAATTTTCAAAAATGCATATCAGCCCGATCCCCCTGTTCCCCCATGAGATCCACGGTAAAACCAATTTGGAAGAACTTATTAATAATCTCTTTAAACCGGATTAAGCCCATTTTAATATAAAGGAAAATTCACATGTCTGAAAAACCTAGTTATGAAGAATTGGAACAAAAGATCAAAGATCTCGAATCCTTGTTACATTCCGATCACAAGCAGAATGAAAAGGAATTAATACGGCTTTATCAAGAACAAGAAGATCGGATCAACGAACTTTATTGTTTAAACCGTGTGGCTGAGTCTATTAAATGGTTAGAAAGCTTAAAGGATATATTGCACGACACAGTCCAGTTGATACCCGCAAGCTTGAAGTATCCGGAAATAACCAGGGCCCGGATTATCTTTGATGGAGAGGAATATATATCAGAAGGATTTGAGGAATCAAGCTGGCGTTTATCAGCTGAATTTCTCGTCAGGGACAAACGCGGTATAGTAGAGGTGCACTATATCGAGGAACGACCTCTGAAAGACGAAGGGCCATTTTTAAAAGAAGAGCGCAGCCTTTTAGACAGTATTGCACAGATGCTTGGGGAGGCAGCGGAAAAAGAATATATCAGGAAAGAAAAAAAACAGCTGGAAGACCAGTACCGCCAGGCCCAGAAGATGGAATCCGTGGGGCGTCTTGCCGGCGGGGTGGCCCATGATTACAACAATGCGCTCACCGCAATCATGGGGTTCACGGAACTGGCCATGATGGATTCAGATCCAAAAGGACCTTTTCATGACGATCTCAATCAGGTTCTCAAGGCTGGAAGACGTGCGCAGGACATTACCAGGCAACTGCTGGCCTTTGCCAGAAAGCAGACCATTGCTCCCAGGGTACTTGACCTGAATGAAAATGTGGAAAGCATGCTTAAAATGCTCCGGCGCCTCATCGGCGAGGATATCGATTTTGTCTGGCTGCCAGGCAAGGCTCTGGGGAATGTCAAGATGGATCCCTCCCAGATTGATCAGATTCTGGCCAATCTTTGCCTCAATGCCAGGGACGCCATCAAGGGAGTTGGCAAGATCACTATTGAAACAGGCATGGTGACCCTGGACAAAACCTATTGTGACAAGCATGTGGGTTTTGTTCCCGGTAAGTTTGTTCTGATGTCTGTAAGTGACAATGGCTGTGGCATGGACAAAGAAATACTGGACAATATTTTTGAACCTTTTTACACCACAAAGGCTGCAGATAAGGGCACGGGCCTGGGACTTTCCACTGTCTACGGCATTGTCAAACAGAACAACGGGTTCATCAATGTTTACAGCGAACCTGGCAAAGGCACCAGTGTCAAGGTCTACCTGACCCGGCATGAGGGCAAAACCGTTGAAATCCAGGGGGAAAACATGGAAAAAATTCCCCAGGGCAATGGTGAGACGATCCTGGTGGCGGAGGATAATCATCCCATCCTGAAACTAACTCAAAAAATTCTTAGTTCGCTGGGCTATACCGTGCTGACGGCTGATACACCAAAAGGAGCTATAAATCTGGCCAGGGAGCATACAGACAAAATTAATCTGCTTATAACAGATGTGGTCATGCCTGAAATGAACGGATTTGAGCTGTCAAACACTCTGAAATCCCTTTTTTCTGATCTCAAATGCATATTCATGTCCGGATATGCAGCCAATGCCATTGCCCATCACGGAGTTTTTGACCCGGGGGTAGATTTCATCCAGAAACCATTCTCCAAAAGAGATCTGGCAGCAATAGTCAGAAAAGTATTGGATAAATAGAAAAAGCTGATTTTTTAATTAAAATCTGACACTATTTCTTGTGGTTGGGAAGAATAATATTCTGTTCTCTGGCATTCAATTATATGAACCAGAACAAGCATCAAAAGCCATTCTTCCGCATTCTACTCTATAATATAGCAAATTTATTTTGAGATAATATTTTCAGGTTTGAACAAAAATCAATTTGATCCAATTAACCTTAATGGAGTTTTGATTAATTTGTTTTTGCCTCTTCTTTTTTTATAAACCAATGAAAAAGCAGATAAATTCCTAAAAAAATAGGAATTTTTATCTATTGACGAAATTGCTATGGTTTGTTAAAAATCGCAAGTTAATTCTCATCCTAAACAAAATTGAGCCTGTTACGTCCACTTTAAAACAATTCAGGAGGATTTGTGTCAAAATCAAATTCAAAATCCAGTTTATGGACAGTGCCGGCAAAACTAAGCCCTTTTTACAAGTGGTTGATCGTTATTTTTTTGGTAAGTGGCTATGCCATATCATTCCCATGGATGTTTGAGCAACTGGGCGATTTTTCACGACTTTTTATGTTTATCTTTATTCTACCGGTTGTTTTATTTTGGGGATTAAAGGGCGGGGTTGCTATCGCTTTATTATCGACACTGGCAATGATTGTTTTTTATCAGGTTTCAGGGGAAAAATTCAGCGGAGGGGCCATTGGGCCCCTGTTTTTATTTGTAATAGTTATAACTATAGGGCGAATGCGTGATTTAAGCCTGCAGCTTGAAGAGGAGCTCAGAAAAAAAAATCAAGCAGAGATAGAACTGATAGAGTACCAGGCTAACCTGGAAAAAATGATCAAAGAGCGAACTATTGAATTGTCAAAGTCGAATAGCGATCTTCAGCAAAAAATATCTGAAAGGAAAATCGCGGCAAATGCCCTTCAGGAAAGCGAAATCCGATTCAGAACTGTCGCCGAGAAATCCCCAAACATGATTTTTATCAATCAAAAAGGCCGGATTGTTTATATCAATGACCGATGCATGGAAATGATGGGTCATGACAGGGATGAATTTTTATCACCCGAATTTAACTTTTTGTCTTTGATGGTATCGGAATCTAAAAGACGAGCAGAATTATCCTTCAGCAATCATATAAAAAATATAGAAGCCCAACCGCTCGAGTATACCCTCATCAAAAAGGATGGCAGCCTGATTGATACGGTAATCAATACCAAACTGATTGAGTATAAGGGGGAAAGAGCGATTCTTGGGATAGTGACAGACATTACCAGACAAAAAGAGTATGAAAGGGCATTGGCAAATGCTAAAAATCAATGGGAAGAAACCTTTGACGCTGTCTGGGACTGGGTGTCTATCATTAACCGGAATAACAAGATCATCAGGTCCAACAAAGCCTGTAAAAATTTTATCAATTTACCAGCAGACCAAGTTATTGGCAAAAGCTGCTACCAGCTTGTACACGGAATGGAATGTCCCATCTCTGATTGTCCCTTAAAACGCGCTATCAAAAGCAAACAGCGTGAAAATATGGAAATTCAACTTGAAAATGGCCAATGGATAATGATTTCAGTGGACCCCATTAAGAGCGAGAATAGCAATAACTTGTATGTGCACATTGTAAGGGACATCACAGAAATCAAAAAAAAGGAAATTGAAATTTTAAATGCTCATAAGGCTGAAGCATTCAGCATATTGTCCGGCGGCATCGCACATGATTACAACAACCTTTTGTCCGTCATCTGGGGAAATATTTCACTTTTAAGGGAAGACATAACAGATGCGCTGCAACAGGAATTTTTTGACGAGGCTGAAAAAGCCTGTGAGCAGGCAAGAACCTTAACACATAAATTTATAACATTATCCAAAGGGGCCATGTTTAAAAAAAGAGCCCATCTCATTGAGGATATTTTGCGCGCTGTCATTGAAAAGGTTGAAAATAAAAATAAAGTAACTATTTCCCTTAACATCCAGGACAGAATTCCCCGGATAGAGGTTGATCCGAATTACTTGATGATTGCCTTTGAAAACATCATCCAAAATGGTTTAGATGCAATGGCCGGCAGGGGGCAACTGGAAATTAACGCAGGCATTGAATCCCTTGTTCATGAAGAGCAAAAAAGACCAGAATGTCTCAAAATATCCTTCAAGGACACGGGCAAAGGAATCTTAAAATCTGATGTGATCCATGTTTTTGATCCATATTTTACAACCAAGGAGATGGGAACCCAGAAAGGTTCGGGATTGGGACTTGCCGTTTCAGAGTCTATCATCAAAAAGCACGGGGGAAATATTCGTATCGAATCAATGCTTGGCCAGGGAACAACCGTCATTGTAAGCCTTCCACTTCCAGATTTTCAGCTGAATGATCTATCAGAGTAAAATATTTAGATGCCGTTCAAAACAATGTAAATTTTGACTTAATACTCCTGGATCAGAATATAATAGGTGGTATTGGTGGGATCGAAACGTTAAAGGAACTGCGCAAAAATGGTTATGACGAAGAAGCCATTGTTATCACTGGATCTCCAAGCAGTCCGGCCATATTAGACTTTGAAAAATACGGATTTGATGGAAAACTTCTTAAGCCATACAGTATAAAGGAGCTGAAAGAAGCTATCGGTCAGTTTGTATCCATTTGAATTTTTTCCAATAATTTTGACTTATGCTTAAGTATAACTAATCTAAAATTTTGATACGTCTGTAATTGTAAAATACACCAATTATATTCATGATATCTTTTAATTGCTTACAACACCTATGGGAAGGCATTTTGTGGTAGGAAAAAGGTGTCCAATCTGTCTATGAAAAGATCCTATTTTACCACCTTTTCCGGGAGAGCGTTGGCATCAGTAGGGCTCAGTACAGATAGATTCTTGGCAACCCAATATATGGTATGTGAAGTTTTTCCAACTTTGAATTTTCGATTCAAATATATGAGCCGCAGGCATCATTCTTGTCTATTCACACCATCAATTATTTTTAAAGGTACCAATATATAAAAAACACGGCCCGCACTTAATTTTTGCAAAAAAGACCTACCTATCCTTCAAATTATCAGTCCTGACATCTTTTTACCCTGTTTGATTTTGGAC
>JACNHV010000293.1 GCA_014383445.1 Candidatus Desulfobacula maris
CCATAATGAAAAAAAAAATCGCATCTCCACGGCCCGGGATAGATTCCCTCAAATCAGTGGTTAGTTTTGACCCTCTTTTGGATTTTTGGGAAAAAAATCTGGTACCAATATATCCCCACATGGATTCAATGTTCTTAGAACTGAAAGACAAAATCAGACAAATCCAGGACATAAGAGGTTCTGTCAAGGACATTGAAGACTTAAGGAAATATCAGGATATTATGGTTCCTTTAATGAGTGCCATATTTTCTCCGGCATCTTTTCACAATGATATCATGGGCGCCTTCACGCCCTGCACATTTGAACCTTTTTTTGTGACCCCAAAATTTCAACGGCTGTTTCTTGACAATAACAATGATATTAAAGCCAGTCTCAAAAAAATTGTGGAAACAGAGAAAGCCAAAAAAATTGTGGATATATATTCTTTGGTAATGGAACGAATTTATGATTTTAGTTGCCAGCATTTCGATACCATGAATATAAAAAAAATCCCGGAAGGGAAAACCGGTCTTGACCGTTACTACAGCTTTACACCAGATTTTCAATTTGTCAGAATTCGGGCTCTTGAGCCACCTAGAAAACTTTCAGAAGATGACAGAGCAGTCATAAGAAATCATATCCATGACATTGATGTTTTAAGCAAATACATTGATTTAAATAAATTTGAATTCAAGGGATTTACAATTATGCGGGCCGTGGATGTCACGGAGTCTGAAGTTATTTCAGCTTTTAAACGGGACCTGATTGATCAGCATGCCCTTTTTTCGTCAGAAGGGATGAAACTTCTGGAATCAAGGCTTCAGGGTCTTTTCAGGAGGCCGGACATAAACATAGGCATTGGAGCGCTTCAGGGAGATCAGGTCATGATCATTAAAGGTGACTGTAACTCCAAAATCAATTGTCTGTTTGCGAATTCCCATCATATTGACCTTAAAGACCTCCAGGGTTCCGTTTGGTTACAGGCAGTGGAAAAGGGATCTGCATTGTATATACCTGATCTTGCCAAAAAATCAGATCCCATTCCTATAGAACAGCAGGCTATGGCAGTTGGCTTAAGATCAATGCTTTTATCTCCTTTGTACTTTCAGGGAAAAATCATAGGGCTTCTGGAAATATTTACCCGGTTTCCAAATGATCTTGGTACAATCAATACAATGCTTTTGGAACAGATCACCCCTTTGCTGTCACTGGCCTTAAAAAGAGGACAGGATGAACTGGACAAACAAGTCCAGTCCATTATCAAGGAAAAATGCACGGCTGTTCATCCTTCTGTGGAATGGCGTTTTGAAAAAGCAGCCATTACCCATATGGAACGACTCCATGATGGCAACCCGAGCTCAGAAATGGAACCAATTGTTTTTAAGGATGTGGTTCCTTTTTACGGGCAATCTGATATCAGGGGGTCTTCTCTGGCCAGGAACAAGGGTATCCAGCAGGATCTGACCCAGCAGTTGACCCTGGCCATGGATGTACTGGAAGCTGGGTCAAAAAAAAGACCCTGGCCTTTGTTGCGTGAATTTAAATATAGAATTGAAACTTTGATTCAAAACATTTCATCCGGGATATCCTCTGGTGATGAAAATGCCGTATTTTCACTTTTAAATAATGAAGTAGCGCCTTTTTTTAGTGATCTCACAGGACTTGATTCTGAGGTTTCAAAACGGATCGAGATCTATACCTCTGCCCTGGATCCATCCACAGGCATGGTTTATAACAAAAGAAAAGATTATGAAAATAGTGTATCCAAATTAAACAAAGCCCTGTCCAGCTATATAGATCAGGAGGACGAGTTGATCCAGCAGACCTTTCCCCACTATTTTGAAAAACGCCAGACAGACGGGATAGATTATATGATGTATATCGGTGCTTCCATGATGGAAAGCCAGCAGCTTGCCAAATTCCATATTAAGGATCTAACGCTCTGGCAGCTGATGCTTGCCTGTGGCCTGGCCTTGCGCACAGAACAGGTTAAGCCGGAATTAAAAATCCCCCTGGACACATGCCACCTAATCCTGATCAACCATACTCCGCTTTCAATCCGATTCAGGTTTGACGAAAAACGATTTGATGTGGATGGTGCCTATGATGTCCGCCATGAAATCATAAAATCCCGCCTGGACAAGGCTTTGATCAAAGGATCAGGAGAAAGACTGACCCAGCCCGGTCGGATTGCAGTGGTCTATTCCAACCCGTCCGAAGGCGAGGGAATCCAACAACATATTAATTTCCTCATGAGCCTTGGCAAACTTCATGATGATCTTGAAATTATGAATCTGGAGGATATGCCGGATGTCCGGGGGCTGAAAGCCCTCAGGGTTGGTGTGAACCTGAAATCCATGGCCGGGAATAATATCATTAAAATGAAAACAGGATAACTTACTTTTGCATGGATAAAACCATTTTGTAACTGTTCAGCCAGTTAAAAGAAATTATCTCATAGCCCTGTCTGATGGATATTTGCAGGAGGTTAAGCGTTTAGCATCGAACAAAAATATCCATCGGATAGGGCGGTTTCAAGCATAAGAGCTGAATAGTTAAACCATTTTAAATCAATTTAAGCAATATATCCAGAATTTATAGGGATGGAGAAACAAATGGATAAAATCTCAACCTCCGGCGTAAATATCATGTCCTCAATGGATGAAATCGCTTTAAGCTGCTCTAATGAACCTTCCAACCCCATAGCAGACTACGAAAAACCAGGCTACAAACTGTGTTCCTATGTGGACAGGTTTATGAAAACCAATGCCGGGGTTATTCCCATCATCAAAACAAAGCTTGGAAAAGATGACCTTTTTTCAACATTTTATGTCAGATGCGGCATCAGCCGTCATAAATATACTGTGGCTCCCGGGCTTTACGGCATTGGAAATCCAGACAAAAATTCCGAGGTGCTTATTACTGCAAACTTTAAATTGACATTTGATCATTTGAGAAAAGAGTTGGCTGACATCAATGCATGGATTCTTGTACTTGATACAAAAGGGATCAATGTATGGTGTGCGGCTGGAAAGGGAACCTTCTCAACCCTGGAACTTGTGAACAGAATTAAAGCGTGTAAACTTGAAAAGATAGTGGATCACAAACGAGTCATTGTTCCTCAGTTGGGAGCAACAGGTGTGTCAGCAGGGGATGTTAAAAAACTATCTGGATTCAGGGTGGTATATGGCCCGATACGTGCCAATGATATCCCTGCCTTTTTAAAGAATAAAAGAAGGGCGGATAAAAACATGAGACAGGTTACCTTTAATTTATATGAACGGTTTATACTGACACCTGTGGAAATTCAAATTGTGTTAAAACCAGCACTGATCGCAGCACTTGTCCTGTTCATCGTTTCAGGTTTTGGACCGGGTATTTTTTCTTTTTCCGGGGCCTTGGAAAGAGGCTGGATATCTTTTTTTGCCCTTATTACAGGAATAGTTTCAGGCGGATTTGTTACCCCCGTGCTGCTTCCCTTTATTCCGTCCAGACAATTTGCTCTCAAAGGGATCATTGCCGGAAGTGTATTGTCCATACCCATTTTGATCCTGTTTTCCAATGCTATTAAAGGTGTATCAGGATTTGCCGCACTGTTTTTATTTAGTGTAACCATCAGCTCTTATCTGGCCATGAATTTTACAGGGGCAACACCGTTTACGTCGCCCTCAGGGGTTGAAAAAGAAATGAAACGTTACATTCCTGTGCAATTGGTTTGCCTTGTGATTTCATCCGGGCTTTGGATATATTCTGCGTTTTAACCTAATTTCGGAAGGATGCAACATGAAAGATTTAAGATATTTAGATGATGTATCAAGTCTGGTACTTGATGAAGAAAAATGTATTGGATGCAGCTTGTGTACAGAGGTCTGCCCCCAGGCTGTTTTTGAAATGAGAGATAACAAAGCCCATATTGTTGATTTCAATGCCTGCATGGAATGTGGCGCATGTGTCAACAACTGCCCTTCAAAGGCTATATCCGTGAGTCCTGGTGTTGGCTGAGCTGCCTATATTATCCAGGTCTGGATAAAGGGTAAAGAAAACGCCTCCTGCGGCAGCGGCGAGTGTTGCTGAATCACCCTCATTGTACTCGGCTTGATAGGAAGCATATGCTCATAAAAATTATCAGGTTTTCATTCCGGCAATAGATTAGATTTTTTTCCCTCAGAAGATTTATCGCTTTGAATTAATTTTGGCCGAGTTTCAAATGTCACCTCAACCCTTGTCGGGCTGATATTCACAACATCAATCCTGTCATTGGGCAGGATTAAATTTCCTGTATTAATACTATAAAAAGTTGTGCCAAGTCGTGCCGAAAACAAATCAATAGAAGTAAGGACATTATTTTTATTTAACAGACTGACATCTTTTCTAAGCCCACGGCAGGTAATAGAGATGATAGGGTCCTTTGGCCGGGATACCATAAGTTCTGCCGGGATATTCTTAAAATTAAGAGGCAAATCGATTTTTTTTTCAAAATTCTGCTGCCCTGCAAGAACCATCCATAGAATAAACACCAATGCAAAAACTGTCGCCTTTATTTTATACCGGCTGGTAAACCATGATTTGATTTTTCCTTTAATATTTGTATCCACATCTCTTTGAACAAGTACCACATCCTCTATAATAGTGGACAATTCTTTTTTGTCTTTTACCTTTTGAAACGTCTGATCACCAGCAAATGATATTTCCCCTCTTTCCTCAGAAATAATCATTACCCAGGCATCGCATTGCTCAGTCAATCCCAGGGCTGCTCTGTGCCTTGTCCCCCATTCCTGTGGAAGATCCTCCCTTGCAGACAAGGGCAGATAGCAGGATACTTTTAAGATTTTCCCTTGAGAAATAAGGATTGCGCCATCATGCAGAGGCGATTCTTTAGAAAAAATCGAATTCAATATTTCCGGCAGGGGATCACATTCCATAAAAATCCCTTTGGTGATTAGATCAAACATCCGGTCTGTTTTTTCAAAAATAATGATCGCACCGATTCTTTTTTTTGCTGCATCAAAGGCCCAGCTGGCAAACTCAGGTATCCAGGTATCCGTTGCAGAACCCTGTTTCAACCCAAAGGTTTTCAAGGGATTAAACCGCTCAAGCATCTGCCTGATTTCTTTTTGAAACAGTATAATCAAAAGGATAACAAAAACCTGCCATAAAATCTGGAATACCCAGGTGGTCAAAAAAAGACCCCAGGCTTTGGCCACGATAAAAATCCCGCTTAAAAGGACAATACCAATCAGAGCTTTAAAGGCTTTGGTGCCCCAGAACCATATATAAAGCTGATAGGAAACCATAGAAATAAATAAAATATCAAGTACATCCGGCAACCCGATATTCGACAATATGGCAAGCAAATTCATAAGGCCTCTTTCTCCTGTTTGATTTTGCAATTTAATATTTCATTCACCATTCACCATTAATGAAATGTCTGCTGGTAATGATTCATTTATTTGTAAACCAAAAAAACTGATTTGTATAGATTAAATCTTTACCTTCCCAAACCAATTCATCAATACAATAAAGCTTTACGTTAATAACACAACACGTTATTATATTTGCATGATAAAATCCTTTAAAAACAAATGGTGATTTGAATAAATATGTACGGCTGGACCGGCAACATACTGCATTTAGATCTGACAAAAAAAAATATTGAGATTGAAAAACCCCATCTTGATATCTTAAACCAATATGTCGGTGGGAAAGGATTTGGCGGGTGTTATTTGAGGGAGTGCGCAGCCCTGCCCTGGGACCACCCCGACATGGTGATCTGTATATTTGCAGGTCCTCTTGCGGCAAGCATCTCCCCTACATCAGGGCGGGCCCACATCCTTTCAAAATCCCCGCTTACAGGGCTTGTGGGAGATTCATCCGTTGGCGGAAAGCT
>JACNHV010000377.1 GCA_014383445.1 Candidatus Desulfobacula maris
TTCCCTCTCAATCAATAAATAATAAAAAAACTGGTTTCAAAAACCCACTATCGGAGACCAGATATAAGATATAGATTGTATTGTCAAGAAGGACTTTGGACAGCCATCAGTTCCTGGGTTATACGCGCAGCAAGGGAACCCAGAGTTTAGAACCTATCCTATCCTCCGGCCATAGGAGGAAAGAGGACGACAATGCCCAGCTCCGACAGTTTTTCAGGGGTTGGTATATTGAAATTTCTTTATCAGTAAAATCTAAAAATCTGGCTGCACCGCTTTTTAGAAGAGGAAGGACCTGAATGGGTTTGGCACATGATCTCATATATGTGTATTTATAGGGATCGCCCTTAGAGTAAATAATATCCTTTGAAACATCAATAACAGCGATATGTCCGAAATGAATTCTCTCAACAATATCTCCCCTGCTCACCTCAACAAGAGGTACTGCTTTTAAATCAGAATGAACTTTATTCATAACAATTGCCTTAGATTTTCAGAATTTTTATATGAAAGTAGTGAGATTTGAGTTTTGAGTAGTGAGAAAAAACCATCAGTCTATCCCCCCTCACATCTCATATCTCACATCTCATTACTCTTTCATTTTTTGTTGTGCCCGCAAGGGCATGGGGGTTAGTGAGAAGATACAAATGATAAATTTGCTTCCAGTACTGGAATAATGAATTGAAGAATGATATAAATCATTCCACACAAAATAGATAATAATTTGAACGAAAAACAACATTTAACAAAGGCGGTACGATGAAAGTAACAATATTACAGGGAAGTGCCAGAAAAAAAGGAAATACTGCCAGGGTTTTAACCTGGGTTGAAGAAGAACTGATAGGCCTCGGTCATGAAGTTGATAGTATTTACCTACATTCCAAAAACTTAAAAGGCTGTTTGGGATGCGCCAAGTGTAAGGAAAAACCAGACACCATAGGGTGTGTTCAAAAAGATGACGTACGGGAAATTTTGGAAAAAATGATCGATTCACAATTGATTATCTTTAGTTCTCCATTATATTTTTGGGGATTTTCTGCCCAGATAAAGGCGGTGATTGACAGAACATACAGCCTTTATACCAATTATAATCTGCCGGATCATGCATCACTTATCGATGGCCGGCGGCAGGCGCTTATTGCAACAGGAGCTGGACCATATGACGATAATGCAGAAGGCATGGTTGCAGCTTTTGGACGTATGCAAAAATACCATAAGGCGATTAATGTTGGGGAACTTTTTATTGATTCCTGCTCAACACCGGATGCATTGGGTGATTCAGTTCAGCAAAAGGCCATTGAATTTGCCAGAAAGATTGTTGCATAGCCAGTCATAAGGTAACCAATACATTTTTTTACATAAAAAGGTGGATTGTTGATTCAAAATTCTCAAGACATGATCCATGATCTCAAAAAAAAGTGCACCATTCATTTGGTGCGCTTTTTTCATTAACTCAACCACTCCCTATGACAGTATCCGTATTGTCGTTGAATCAGATCCGGCATCTAAACTTTTTCAAGAGTTAGATCCCCTGCCTTTTCTATAGTTTGAAGGATTGTCGTGAACCATTGAGGAAAAGACCTTGTTAAAGGTTCTCAGGCTTTCAAATCCGACTTCAAAGGCAATATCAATAATTTTTTTGTTCGTGCCTTTGAGCAGTATTTTAGCCTTCTCAATTCTAATCTGGTTCAGGAAACTAGAAATTTTTACACCAGACTGCTGCAGAAAAGTTCTTCCCAGGTGGTCAGGACTCATGTCAACGGCATAGGCAAGGCTTTCCCGAGTGATCTGCTCGGCATAATTCTCTTTAATAAATGCTTTGACAATATCAATTTTTTCTTTGGTTTGTTGTGTAATTGTTTTTTGTGTCTTTTTTTGATCAAACTTTGCAATGGTTTGTTCCCGAAGTGATTTAAACTTAAGCTGGGATCGTATCCTCGCCATGAGTTCGTCCGGGCTGAAAGGCTTGGTTAAATAATCATTGGCTCCTTTATCAAAGCCTGAAAGTTTATCGGAAATATCAGCCCGGGCTGTCAGGATCATAATGGGCAGGTCCTGGTATTGTTTTTTTGAACGGACATTTAGGATCAATTCATATCCATCCATTCCAGGCATCATCAAATCTGCAAGGATCAGATCCACGTGATTTTTTTCCATTAAATCAAGTGCAAGAAGGCCATTGGCAGCCGTCAGAGTGGCATATTTTTTTTCTAAAAGTTTATCTAAAAAATCCTGCATATCTGGATTGTCTTCCACAATTAGTATGGTTTTAGAGGGTTTAGTCAATTCCTGTGAAAACCTTTGATGGGATTTAGAATTCAGATCTCCCTGCAAATGAAACGGCAGGATAATAGTAAACCGGGCACCTTTATCCGGTTCACTTTCCACAAGAATTTGCCCGTTGTGCATTTCAATTATCTCTTTTGTAAGGGCAAGTCCGATTCCCGTTCCCTCATATTTTCTGGTGGAAGAGGAATCCACCTGCAAAAACCGTTGAAAAATTATCTGTTGCTTATCTTTTGGTATACCTATCCCAGTATTTTTAACAAGGATGTTCACACTATTTTTTGTCAGGGATAAAACAACTTGAATGCTGCCTTTGTTATGATTGAATTTCAAGGCATTTGAGAGCAGATTCAAGACTGCTTTCTCGAAAAGTAAAGGATCAACAGGTATGGTTATGCCATTGGTTTTATCCTTGAAAAAAACTTCTATATCATTTGTCAAAGCAGCAGGCTCGATATCAGACACACAGGAGGCCACAAGACTTGAAATATTGCATGGACTTATTTTAAGTACCATTTTCTGCGCATCTATTTTAGAAAAATCCAGAAGATCGTTTACCAGTTTAAGAAGTCGCTTTGTATTTCTCTGCATGGATTTTAAAATGGAAAAACCCTCCTTGGAAACATTTCCTATACTTCCATTTAACAAGGCTTCTAAAGGAGCTGAAATAAGGGTAAGCGGGGTGCGAATCTCATGGGAAACATTGGAAAAAAAACGGGTTTTAATTTTGTCCATTTCTTTTAGCTGCTCATTGGCAATTTGAAGATCCCGGGTTGTATGCATTAATTTTTGGGTGCGAAGGTCTACTTTTTCTTCAAGGCTGATGTTCAGTTGTGCCAAAGATTTTTTCATAAAATTGATTTTATCGGCAAGACCCAGTGCCATGATTAAAAGAAAGGCCAGGCCTTTGATATGGATATAGTCAATATAGTGATAAGGGATAATATCAAGGTTGGATAAGATCCATTCAAGATTTGAGATCAGGTACAAAAAAATCCCTGCCATTAAAAATTTGCCTGCCCTGATTTTTTTTTTAATGGCTAAAACAGCAGGATATATCAAAATCAGGTAATACATATCATTGATCATCATGGTGATAAAAAGTACAGGTTTTATACGATCAAGCGGCAGGAAGATTGCTCCAATGGCGGCGATGGAAAAAAGTGCCACCAGAAAAAGAATCAGCCGGTCTGTCCTGGGGGCGATAACTTTGATATTGATAAATGACCGGCAGAAAAGGAGAAAAGAGATAAAGGAGAACAGCAGACCCAGACAGATGACATAGAATCCTGTAAGGGCATTTTCGGGCCATAGGAACTGAAACCCGAATCCGGAAGACGCCAAATGAAGCATCAAGCCTGAAATAGTCATAAAGGATAAATAAAGATAGCTGATATCTTTGACGATAAAATAAATAAAAATACTGTAAAAAAAGATGCATAAAAAAACACCGGAAAAAATTCCAAGAAGGGCGTTATTGTGCTGTATATGATCAAAGAATCCATTTTTTGTCCAGATGCGTACGGGGACAATGTCCCTAAACCATGAATCCACCCGTGCGTAACAAGTGTTTGATCCGGGGGCGGCAGTAAAATTAAATGCAAAGGTCTTGTAATGCAATTCTCTTTGATCAAGGTTCTGGGGGAAATTACCCTTTTTCATGGTAAACCCATTTTTACCCGGTATAAACAGATCAAAAGAGCTGTAAAAATGTTTATCAAGTTCCAGGACAAGGTCAACAGGTGTTTTGCTTTGATTAATAATTGTAAATCTGATCCACCAGGAATGGGGGGTAAAGTCAAGGCGGAAAATACTTTTTTGGGATTGAACGAATAAATCAGATACGGTTTTTTTTAAAATATCATTTATGCCCCACGTAACAACATCTTTCTTTGAAGGGGTTTGAAAAAAGGATAATTCAGCTTTATAGCCCTGGTTTAACGCCATAAAATCAAATTTAATTATAGAATCTGAATGCAGTTCCCCTGAAAGCATTTTTTGAGTAAAAACAGGGTCAATGTTCCAGTTGGGGCTTAATTGTAAAAACAATTTTTGCTCATTTAAAAATTCAATATTTCCCCCAATATATCTGCCGTTAAAATTTTCTCCTTCAAGGGATATGGGGGCGCCCATCGTGGGGCTGCAAGGCTGTATAAACAGGGAAAAAATAAAAACAAAGAAAAAGAATTTATATTTTCTAAAAGCTTTCATAATTATTACATACCACTAAATCTTGCAGGATTACAGCCCATTTCTGTCCAGACTAAAATTGACCATAAGAACTTTTCTGTCCAGCCGTATCATTGCCGGACACCCTTAAAATTAAATGATATTTAAATCTGCGAAAACAAAAATTTTAAATTAAAAGGAGTTTTAAAATGAATCATCCATCTCAAAATCGTGTTCTTTTTTTAGATAACCTTCGGTATGTGCTGGTGTTTGGTGTGGTCATCCAGCATGCAGCCAACAGTTATATAGGCCTTGACTGGTGGCCTGTAATGGATAGCAAAAGCGGCTTTGTATCGGGGATCAATACATTCCTGGATGGATTTTTAATGCCATCGCTGTTTTTTCTGGCTGGATATTTTTTCCTGTTATCTGCCAAAAAAAAATCTTTGCCCTCATATATAAAGGCGAAATTAAAAAGACTGGGACTGCCCTGGCTTTTTTGTACTCTTTTTATTTGCCCTGTTTTGCCTTTTGTATACCATTTTACAAGAAATGGTTTTGTGATCCAACAAAGTTTCTGGTCCGTGTGGAAGGCCATGTTTAAGAATGCAGCTACATTTTATACTGGATTTTTACCACCCATGGACGTGGTAATGGAAAACATTCTTTTTTACCAGCGCTACATGTGGTTTCTGGGACTATTGTTCCTGTTTTTTGTGATCTTTGGGTGCCTGTATCATGCGCTGCCCTCCTGGTTTGATATTAAAACTTTGAAAGATATCGACCACAAGGCTTCTATTAGCCGGGATGTCAAGATTATCCTGTGTGTCGGCCTGATTACCTTTGTGGGGTCCTCCATTATTATCATGACCATGTTTGCAATGACAAAAGGCATCTCAAATCCTGAAACCTGGGTGAGTCTGGGAAACCTGGTTCAGTTTCGCATATCCAGGATCTTTTTACACACAAGCTATTTTATCCTCGGCATTGTGGCATACAAAAATCTTTGGGTTGAGAGAAAATGGCTGACGGGTCATATCCGGGCAAAGGGAGGCCTATTATTATTTGTGCTGGTGTTGTTTTTTATGGTTAAAGACCAGATGATAAACTGTCCTGAGCATCTTGAAGAGCTATTTGGTCTGATGTTCTGGTTAGTCTTAAATTTTGTATGTATTACAGCCCTGGTATTTTTTGTCTCCCTGTTTTTTAAATTTATGAACAAACCTTCCCGATTCAATGAGAAAATGGCCAATAGTTCGTACAATGTTTATTTGAGCCATTATATCTTTATCAATGCTTTCCAGTTGGCATTGCTTCCGGTTCTATGGATGCCCGGTGCCTTAAAGTTCGTGATTGTGTTTGTTCTGAGCCTTATTTCAAGTGTTGCTATATCTTGTTTCCTAGTTGAAAAATATCCCGGGAAAACAGCTTTGATGATGTTCGGTCTGTTTTTAATATTGTGTTTAAGCTTTTAATAAAATTTTATGCAATGTCAGGGTTTATTCTTCCCATCCAGCGATGGAAAGGCAAACTGGCCTGAACAGGTATAGGGCTAATCATAAAAAAACTACATGCGATGGCCCTGTTATTCTTCCGGATGATGGGAAGAGGAATACTTCATCCAGTGAATAAACAACACCAGGCCCCAGCACAGTGCCGGCCAGTGAAACCAGATTCGACCTGAGTATGACAGGATATTAATGATTAAAAGAAATCCGATTATTCCAAGATAAATCTTTAAATGATTGTTAAATCGTCTTCTGGATCTAATTTGTTTTTTAGCTTTAGCCTCTTTTATCTGCTGATCGGTTTTTTTATGTTTTCTCAAAAAACTGAAACGTTTTTGATGCCTGCTCTTTTTTGGGGCAGGCATGCGTTTATCTATTTTTGTTTCGCCCGGCCATATATTTACTCTGTACGCACGTAAGGGTTTTGGCATGTTTTTGGCAACTTGTTCTCCCATATACTCATACCCCAATGGCAGCTTATCCTCTATCTGATCATAGGCGGTCCGGGAAATGCAGATACCGCCGGCATCAGACAATGCTTCCAGGCGTGCAGCAATATTGACACCGTCTCCATAAATCCGGTTCCCTTCGATAATCACATCTCCAAGATTGATGCCGATCCTGAATTCCATTTTTCGGCGGTCCGGCAGTTTTGCGTTCCTGGCTTTTAATTCTCTTTGGATTGCCACAGCACCCTGCACGGCATCAACCACACTTGAAAATTCAGCCAAGAGATTATCCCCCGGCGAATCCACAACACGGCCGTGGTGCTGAAGGATCAGGGCAGACATAAGATCACGATAATTGGTTATGGTGGCGACAGTGGCAGATTCATCATCCTGCATCAGTCTGGTGTAATCTTTCACGTCTGCACTGAAAATTGCTGCCAGTTTTCGCTTTGTTCCCTTGTCTTCCATAAACTTACCTCAATAATAAATCAATTTATGTTATTTGATTTTTATCCGCTCACAGTTTTAATGAAGTATGAATTGATTAATTTGTAACAGGATATTTAATAACTGTAAAGTTTTAGATAACCCTGATCCACCATCAAAGTGCCACCTGCTACGTTGCCTTCGATCGCTCCTCCCTGCGGTGTATGGCTTATACGCCTCAGTCGTCGCTCCTTGTCGCCTTGCATCTGACACTTTGCTGGTGGCCAGGGATGGTTTGCTGAAGTCCTGATTTAAAATGTCATAGTCTTTTGATTTAGAACTTTTCTTATCCTCCGGCCATAGGAGGAAAGAGGACGACAATGTCATTGGGAGACAGTTTTTTGTCTGATTCGCTGTACCGGCCATTGACCAGGATGACCCGTTCAACTGTGTCCGGGATTTTTAAGATATTCAGAACCTCCTGAGCCTGCATATTGGAGTGCCAGGGCAGAGAAAACTCTTTTTCACCAGGGGTGTACTGCCGCAGGGTGGAAAAGAGTTTTATGGTAACATGGTCAGGCAATGCCCAGTTCCGACAGTTTTTCAGGGGTTGGTATGCCGTCATTGGACCAGCCTCTGAGGGCATAATAGTCATCCAGCATTTCATCCAGATGGCAGACCGATCCCCCGGAGGTGCCGTCGGGCAGAGGCTCCTTTGTCATTCTGGGCGGCAGGGAGTCGTCTTTTCTGGTAAAGCCTGCCTTGACTAGAAAGTGACGTTCGGCATTGGAGATCCGTTCGCCGGCCTTTGCCAGTTCTTCCAGGGTATAGTTTGCGCCCGTGGCGGCATTGATCAACTCAAGAATACCTGTTGGAAGCATTTCCAGTTCTGAGTTGCCCAGGTTTCTGACGGAATAGAACACACAGAGCCCTGCAGCATCAATGACACAGAAAAAGTCCTGCCAGATTTTGACCAGGTTGGCTTTGCCCTTCCATTCCAAACGATCAATGACTTTAGGAACTCCTAAAAGTTCAAAATAAGCAGGATCTCCACGCATGTGGGAGCCGCCAATGGGGGAGGTGGCATAGGCAAGACCCATGCCCTGGGAACCCCTGGGATCATAGCCGGGAAATTCCTGTTTCTTGGATACCATGGCAAGTTCGGGGCGGTTGTATTTTTCTGCCAGACGATAACTGCCCTGGGCAAGAAGATCTCCGAATCCCTGCCTGAATGCCGTCTGTTTTGTCAGTTCCACTAGTGCCTTGGCATCTCCCCATTCAAGGGTGCGACCCACCTCTTTTTCAGTAAGAAGGCCAATGTCGTAGAGTTCCATGGCACATGCAATGGTGGCACCCATGGTTATGGTGTCCATGCCGTATTCATTGCACAAATAATTGGCTTTGGTCACGGCAGCCAGATTGTCCACCATACAATTGGATCCCATGGCATATACGGTTTCATATTCCGGTCCTTCTCCCTGGCCCTCAAATCCCGGCTCTTCCACTTTGGTCTTTCGGCCACAGCCGATGGGGCAGGAAAAGCAGGCTGAATTGCTGACCAGGTATTTTTCAGTCAGGGTCTCGCCATGAATTTTTTCCCAGTTGTCAAAGGTACCCTGCTGCCAGTTCTTGGTGGGTAAAACCCCGTAGTTCTGGGTGGCCATGACGGTCACGGCAGTGCCGTGGAGACGTAAAGGCGGTGGATTTTCTTTAGCAGCTTTACGGAAGGCATCTATCAATCTTTTATTGATGGCTTTAAACCCGGCGTCATCAGCTATGGGAATTTCCTGATCCCCGATGACGACAACAGCCTTCAGGTTTTTGGCTCCCATGACTGCGCCCACACCGGACCGGCCCGCTGCCCGGTCCTTATCGTTCATGATCGAGGCAAAGAGAACGCCATTTTCTCCGGCCGGACCAATACAGGCCACTTTGGCGTTTTCATGGGTTTCAGTCACCAGTGCATCTGTAGTGTCGTGGGTGGTTTTTCCCCAGAGGTGACCGGCTTGTTTTAGCCGGGCAGTATTGTTTTCAATGACAAGGTAGACCGGCTTATCTGCCTTTCCTGTAAAGATCACAGCGTCAAACCCTGTCTGCTTAAAGGCTGCTGGAAATTTTCCGCCTGAGTTTGAGCATGTAATGGCGCCTGTCAAGGGGGATTTTGTCATAACCATGTAGCGGGCACCTGTGGGGGCCTTTGTGCCGGTCAAGGGGCCCGTGGCCATGATTATCATATTTTCAGGCGAAAAGGGATCGCACTGGGGATCAAGCTCCTGGTTCATCAAATAGATACCAAGGCCACGGCCGCCGATATAGTCCCTGGCAATCTTTGGATCCAATTGATCCACAATAATTTCTCCTGTACTCAGATTGACTCTGAGAAGTTTTCCTCTCCATCCATACATAATTTGATTTCCTTTAAATTTTATCCATCTACGCTATTGTTGACATCCATATAAGCCATATATAGCAGAAACTAAAGAGGATAAAAATGAAATAATATTAAAAAATATTTATGCTTGACAGGAATATAAACCTTATATATGGTCTGAATAATCCTAAAATATTTGATATATCAAAATTAAATATTTCTATTGTGAATAATTTTTCCCTTGATATGAGAAAAATCATATGAGTTTGCTGAATATTCATTCCCTTCATACCTTTTTTAAAACCTCTTCAGGGATTGTTAAGGCTGTTGATGGAGTCAGCCTTAGTGTTAAAAAAGGGGAAATTCTCGGAATAGTAGGGGAATCAGGGTGTGGAAAGAGTGTCCTTGCCCTGTCAATTCTACGCCTTTTGCCAATGCCTCCCGCGTTTTTTGAACAAGGACAGATTATGTTTAACAAATCTGATTTACTGAAGATCTCTAACGAAGAGATTCGCAGTATCCGGGGGAATAGGATAAGCATGATTTTTCAGGAACCCATGACAGCTTTAAATCCTGTCTATACTGTGGGAAACCAGCTTGCAGAAGTGTATCGGGTGCATAGGAATATGTCAAAAAAACAGGCCCTTGAAAAAGCAGTCAATATGCTTGAAAAAGTAGGTATCCCAGGACCTAAAAATCGCCTTAAAGAGTATCCCTATCAGCTCTCGGGCGGACTGCGCCAGAGGGTTATGATTGCCATGGCCCTTGCCTGTCAGCCCCAGCTTCTCATTGCAGACGAACCAACTACGGCCCTTGATGTAACCATACAGGCGCAGATTCTGGACCTGGTGATTAAATTAAGAAAAGAGCTTGGAACGGCCATCATAATGATCACCCATGATCTTGGCGTTATTGCGGAAATAACGGACAGGGTCATGGTCATGTACACAGGCAGTATCATGGAAAGCGCATCAACATTGGAGCTGTTTGAAAAACCCCTGCACCCCTATACCATGGGCCTTCTCAAATCAATTCCCGGTACAGGTGCTACAGATGAAAATGAGCTTTATGAAATAAAGGGCAATGTCCCAAGTCTTCTGAATCTTCCACAGGGCTGCAAGTTTAATACTAGATGCCCCATGGCCGTGGATATTTGTACCCAGAAAAGACCTGAACTTCGTGAAATATATCCTGAACACAATGTTGCATGCTGGAGAGTGGATCATGTCTAATCTTATTGAAGTATACAAACTCAGTAAGCATTTTCCAGTATCCGCAGGTTTGTTCAGCCGTAAAAAGAAATATGTATATGCCATGGATGAGATTTCCTTCACTCTTGGGGAAAAAGAAACCTTAGGTCTTGTGGGAGAATCAGGCTGTGGGAAGTCTACTGCCAGTCGCACAATATTAAATCTTATCACTCCCACTTCCGGACAGGTATGGTTTCAGGGTCAGAATTTGTTTGCTCTAAAGCCTTATGAAAAAAGAAAGCTGCGCCAGGGGATACAAATTATATTTCAGGATCCTTTTGGTTCTTTAAATCCAAGGCTCACTGTTAAACGAATAGTTGAAGAACCCTTATTAACCCATAAAATAGGGGACAGGGCATCACGCAGACAGGAAGTCGAAAAAATGCTTACAAAAGTCGGGCTGCTGCCGGAACATATGAAAAGATTTCCCCATGAATTTTCAGGTGGGCAGCGCCAGAGAATAATGCTTGCACGGGCCCTGATTCTAAAACCAAAGCTGATCATTGCAGATGAACCCGTTTCCGCCCTTGATGTCTCCGTACAGGCACAGATGCTGAATCTGTTAAAGCGATTGCAGGAGGAAATGGATCTTTCCTATATATTTATATCCCATGATCTTGGCGTCATCCGCCATGTCAGTCACAAGGTTGCAGTGATGTACCTTGGTGAAATAGTAGAAATTGCACCTGTAGACCCTCTCTATAATGAGCCGCTTCACCCATATACTATTTCTCTTTTATCCTCCGTTCCCGTTCCTGATCCAAAAAAGAAAAACAGGACAAGAAAGATACTTCAAGGTGATGTACCTTCACCGCGCAATCCGCCTGCAGGATGCCGTTTTCATACAAGATGCCCGGATTGCATGGATATATGTACCAGAGAAAAACCAGACACAAGGCAGGTCAAAAAGAATCACATGGTTGCCTGCCATCTTTACCAGGATGGAGAATTATGGGTTCCGCCCCTGCCCAATCAATAAAACCGGTTCCCTTAGGAAGACTTAAACATCCGGCGCAAATTGTACAGGTCGGATTTAAGTATAACTTATAACAAAGGAGGAGTTTTATGAAAAAACAGTATCTATCTATTTTAATTGGTATTCTACTTTGTCTTATGATGGCATCACCAGGCTTTGCCAGGGATGCTAAGACCCTGATTGTAATTCAGGAGTCAGAGGTTGTGGGACTTGACTTGATGCGATCTTCCCTGCAAAACACCATGAGCGTGTGCTACAATATCCATGACACGCTGTTCCACCCCCAGGAAGATGCATCTGTAAAACCTGCTCTTGCAGAAAAATGGGAGCAGATCAGTGACCTGGCCTGGAGGATTACCCTGCGCAAGGGAATTAAATTCCATAATGGCGAACCTGTGAATGCTCAGGCTGTGAAATTTTCATTTGACAGAATTAAAAGCCCTGAAATCAAGTCTCCGCACAAGGGAAAACTTTCAGCCTTTAGTGAAATAGTGGTCATTGATGACTTAACCTTTGAAATCAAGACAACAAATTCCTTTGCCCCCGGCCTTTATATGCTGGCCATCTATCTGCCCATTGTTCCGCCTGATTACATCAAAGAAGTCGGGGATACAAAATTCAATACTGATCCCATTGGCTGCGGTCCTTACAAACTCGAAAAATGGATCCGAGGTGATTCCGTAATCCTTGAACGATTTGAAGGGTATTATGCATCCAAACCCTATTATGAAAAAGTTGTTTTTAAAACGGTTCCTGAAGCTTCTGCCAGGGTTGCGGCCCTTATCACGGAAGAAGCTGATGTGGTGAGCGGAATTCCCGTTCACAAAAGAAAAAGTATTGAAGAATCCGGCAAAGCATATCTCACCTCTCAAATGGGTGTAATGCCCTATATTGGTCTAAATACCTACGAGCCTCCCTTTGATGATGTCCGTGTACGGCAGGCAATAAACCATGCCATTGACCGTGAACTTATCAACAAGGCCCTTTTTGATGGCAAGGCTATTATCTGTAACGGCGCTATCAGCCCCAGGACATTCGGCAGTGCACCTGATCTGAAGCCCTATGCTTTTGATCCTGAAAAAGCCAAGGCCCTTCTTACGGAAGCAGGGCACCCCAATGGAATTGAAGTCCGTCTTGCCTATCCAACCTATATGTCCCAGATCCAGGAACAGGCTGAAGCCATTGGGGCAAACCTTGCAAAGGCAGGAATAAAGGTAACGCTTGAACCTTTTGAAAGAGCAGTTATGTGGGAACGGTATAAAGGCAAAAAACATCAGATGTATATCTATTGGTGGGATGATGCGCCAGAGCCTGATCGTTATATGTACTCTTTATTTCATTCAGAAAGCCGGGACTACTACTATAAGAACAAGAGCGCTGACATGCTTCTGGATCTTGGAAGAACCATACTTGATCGCACCGACAGGGCCAAGGTTTACAATAAACTTGATCATGTGCTCTATGAAGATTGCCCCTGGGCATATCTTTATGTAATTCCTGAAGTATTTGGTGTCTCAAACAAGGTCGCCTATAAAGGGGACAGGGACGGTTTTCTTAATATGTATTGGGCAAAACCCAAAAATTAGATAAAATCTCAATGGGGAAGGTCCTTTGTATTTTTAAGGGACTTTCCCTGATAAATTTAAATAAAAACAGCTTACTTATAAAATTATGCTAAGGTATATATTAAAACGACTGTGGCACACGGCTTACGTAATTGTGGGCATCTCAATGATAAGTTTTTTCTTTATCCATCTTTCCGGAGACCCTGTAATGCTTATGCTGCCCGGAGATGCAAGTTATCAGGAAATTGAGGAACTCAGAGAGCAGCTTGGGTTTAATGATCCTTTATATGTCCAGTACGCAAGATTTGCCATAAAAGCTGTCCAGGGCGATTTTGGTGAATCTTTATATTACCATGTGCCCGTCATGGAACTGATCATTGAAAGACTTCCGGCAAGTCTTGAGCTTGCCGTTTCTGCCATGATATTTGCATTGGTTCTTGCCATTCCCCTGGGGATTCTTTCAGCAGTCAAAAGAGGTTCCATGCTTGATATGGGCAGTATGTTCGGTGCCTTACTGGGGATTTCCATGCCCCATTTCTGGCTGGGAATCATGATGATGCTTTTTTTTTCCATACATCTGGGCTGGCTGCCCACATCGGGCAGGGGAACATTTGCCCATCTCATCATGCCTGCCGTATCACTGGGACTCAGTCTCATGGCCATGTTTGCCAGGCTCACAAGATCGGTTATGCTGGAGGTACTGAGCCTGGACTATATCCGCACGGCCCGGGCAAAGGGACTTAAGGAACAGGTCATCATCTATAAACATGCATTGAAAAACGCTCTCATTCCCCTGGTTACCGTTGCGGGCATGCAGTTTGGCTTTTTAATTGGAGGCACTGTTATCATTGAGACAGTGTTTGCATGGCCCGGGCTTGGAAGACTTGTGATACAGGCAATTTTCGGCAGGGATTATCCCCTTGTGCAGGGCATAGTCTTTGTATTTTCCTTCATCTTTGTGGGAATAAATCTTCTTGTTGATATCTTGTATGTATATCTGGATCCCCAGATTAGCTATTCCGAGGAAAAATGAAATCAAAAGATTCAAAATCAAAACTTATAGACGATATGTTTGAAGATTTTTTGCCCAATATACACAGGGCATTTGAAGTACTGAAGGATATTCTTAAACGTCCCAGCGCAATGGCCGGAGGAATTCTTCTTTTACTCATTCTTCTTACCAGTGTTTTATTTCCCCTTGTCTTTCATATCAACCCCCTTGACCAGGATCTTATGGCACGGTTTTCACCGCCTGTCTGGCAGGATGGCGGCACCTGGAAACATATTCTGGGCACAGACAATCTTGGGCGGGACATTCTTTCAAGACTGCTTTATGGCAGCAGGGTCTCTCTTCTGGTCGGGTTTTCAGCAGTTTTAGTGGCATCCGTTGCTGGAATCTTTCTAGGCCTTGTTTCCGGCTATTATGGCGGAAAAATTGACCATTTTATCATGCGCATTGCAGATGTTTTCATGGCGTATCCCTTTATGCTGCTTACCATTTCCGTTATTGCCGTGCTGGGTCCCTCAATTTTCAATCTTATTATTGTACTTGGCATCTCTGACTGGGTTACCTATGCCAGAACGATCCGCGGCAGTGTTCTTTCCATAAAAACAAAGGAGTTTGTGGAAGCATCAAGGGCCATCGGCACACCGGATTTAATCATTATTCTGCGTCATGTCCTTCCCAATGTTATTTCCCCTTTGATTGTTCTTGCTACGCTTCGGGTTGCCAATATTATTATCTGGGAAAGCGGACTTTCCTTTCTTGGCATGGGAACTCCGCCTCCAATGCCCACATGGGGAAGAATGCTTTCAGAGGGACGTGAATATATTACAGATGCATGGTGGCTTGTAACCATTCCAGGTCTTGCTATCATGATGACAATTCTGTCAATTAATCTTCTTGGAGACGGGCTGAGGGATGCATTGGATCCAAGATTGAAAAATTTATAGTATAAAAAGCCTGATATGGGATCAGGTACAGATCAATTAATGGAGATACAGGAAAAATGAAAGCGATTGTACTTGGCATGGGACAACAGGGAAAAGCTGTTATTCATGATCTGGAACAAAGTAAGATTATCAGCCGGATTTTTGCTGCTGATATTTTTGAAAGCAATACCAGCCTGGACCAGGCCAATGACTATTTGAACAAAATGGGATATTCCAAAACCAGAACCATAAGGCTGGATATCTTAAAAGAAAAGGATCTGGCTGGAAAATTTTTAAGCCTGGATGTCAATGTGGTTATCTGCATGCTGCCCATTGAGCTGGCATTGATAGCGGCCAGGTCTGCAATTGATACGGGTATTCCCTTTGTCAGCTCAAACTACACCTATGATTTAAAGGGTTTGGATGACCTTGCCAAAGAGAAGGGTGTCATTATCCTTCCTGAGATGGGGCTTGATCCCGGGATTGACCTTGTCATGGGACGTCTTGCCATTGACGAACTTGATGTGGTTCATGGGTTGTACTCCTATGGCGGAGGGGTGCCGGCACCTGAATGTGCCGACACAAGTCCCATAAAATATAAAATTTCCTGGATTTTTGACCGGGTGCTGGCCGTTTATGTTCGTGAAGGACGGCTTATCAAAAACGGTAGGCTTCATATTGTGCCGGGCAATGAAATTTTTAGAGAAGAGAATATCCATGAGATTGAGTTCCCTGACATTGGTGCAGTGGAAGCATATCCTAACGGGGATTCAGAAAGGTATGTAAAAATTTTTGGTCTGGGCAAAGAGCTTGTGGAGATGGGTCGCTTTGCCTTGAGATGGCCGGGGCACTCAAGATTCTGGAGAACCATGGTGGATCTGGGTCTGCTGGAAGACAATACCATTAAAATAAATAATGCTGATATTTCGCCCAGAGATTTTCTTGCCAAATGGCTCACACCAAGACTTCAATTTGGAAAAACAGAAAGAGATCTTGCCCTGTTAAGAGTTGAGGCCTGGGGGCTTAAAAAGGGGAAAAAAGTGAAAATCACCTATGATCTTCTTGATTACAGGGATCTTGAAACAGGGCTTTTTGCCATGAATAGAACGGTTGGCTTTACCTCAAGTATTGGCGCACTGATGATCCTTGAAGGAAAAATTAACCAGCCAGGTGTTTTATCTCCTGTTAAACATGTTCCTCCCCTTGAATTTATTGAGGAAATAAAAAAACGCGGTATGGAAATTGTCTATAAAATTGTAGAATTAGATTAATGGGGATGGTCAAAATTTTTAATTTCAATTTTCATACCATTTTCTATCTTAACAGGAGGGGAAAATGCCTGGGGCTATAATAGACAAGGTAATTAAGGAAGCTTTAATTCAGGAAAATGTGGGAAAAAAAATCAGGGAGTTGCGCAGTAACAAAAAATTAAACACCGTAACCCTTGCATCAAAGGCAGACATTTCCCAGGGACAGCTTTCAAAAATTGAAAATGGCAAAGCCACCATATCCATAAAAAATCTGACCCAGCTTTGCAGTATTCTGGAAATTCCTTTAAATTATTTATTTCAAGAAGAGGAAGAATCAGTTGCGCAAAAACATATTATCAGTGCAGTGGCAGGCCTTGAAAACCATGGGCTGCATTGGTTTTCAAGGGAAATCATAGAGTATACCAATGGTGCTGTTGTCCTGAACCCGATGGGTCCGTTCCAATTCGGAACTTTTGCCGATCAGATCAAATACGGGTTCAAGGGGAACCTGGATCTTTTTATAGAAGTAATTGAACTGTTTGAATCAATGGCTCCTTCATTAAAACATTTAGTCCTGCCATATTGTTTCAGAAGCGAAGAAAACAGGCAGGCATTTTTAAAGACCCGTTTTTTTCAGGAAAAAATCATCAATCGATTACTTAAAAATGGCATTAGAGTATTAAATCCCAAATGGAACTGGATGCGTGGTATGGAAAAGGTTCTTCTTTCCCGCAAACCCATTATTTCTCCGGAAGATATTAAAGGATTGAGGGTGCGAATATATGCATCTGATGTTCTTGCCAGATTCTGGAAAAATATGGGAGCGATTCCCGTAAACATACCCTGGTCAAAAGTCAATGATGCGCTGAAAAACAGAGAAGTGGATTTATTGCCCACCATGAAATCACTGCTTTATCATAACGGGTATTGCGAATATGCCAGGTACGTTACCCTGCTGGGAGATATTCCCAGTATTCTGGGGGTTTTTATTTCAGAAGAAAAGTATAGATCTTTTTCCCCTGATATTCAGGATTCATTGGGCAAAGCCTGTGACAGTGCAGGAGAAATTTTTTCCCATAATGTGGAGTTATTGGAAAAAAAGAATGAAAAATCAAATCTCAGCCATTATGGAGCAGCTTACCTTAAAGTGGATAAACTTCCCTGGAGGCTTAAAACAATTGAAATAAGAAAAAAGATGATGGATCAGGGAATACTGTCAAAGCATGCCTGGCAGGAGATGGAAAATGCCTGTTAATAGAAGGTTGCCCTTTTTGGATCACCAAATCAGTATATATTAGAACCCGGTAAAGTATAAAAATAAAGGAATACAATAAATCAATGAAAAAAATAGCAGTTCTTGGTTCCGGTTTTGTGACAAAACCTGCAGTGGATTACTTTCTTGATAAATGCGGATATGAAGTAACACTCACTTCCATAAAAAAAGATGAAGCTGAAAAATTAATTAACAATAGACCCAAAGGAAACGCGGTCGCTTGGACAATAGATCAATTGGATCTTTTAGACAAAATAGTGAGCAATGCGGATCTGGTGATGAGCATGATACCGCCTTTAATGCATATCCCTGTTGCAAAAGCCTGTTTAAAACATAAAACAAACATGGTGACAACTTCCTATATCAGCCCCCAGATGGATGAGCTGCACACAGAAGCCCAAAAAAAATATATCCTGATTTTAAATGAGATTGGTGAAGATCCAGGGCTGGATAATATGGGTGCCAAACAGATGATCGACGAAGTCAAAGCCCAAAACGGCAAAGTTATCAGTCTCAGATCCTATGGTGCGGGCCTCCCTTCTTTTGAGCATAATAATAATCCCTTTGGCTATAAGTTTTCCTGGAGCCCCATGGGTGTGATCCTGGCAGCCAGGACTCCGGCCGTTTATCTTGAAAAAGGGGAAAAAATTGATGTGCCTGCAAAAGAACTATTCCAGCACCCCGGGTCAGTGAATCTGGAAGGGATCGGAAGATTTGAAACATATCCCAACCGCGATTGCAGAGGATATGTGAAACATTTTGGTCTGGATGATGATGTTTCAATATACAGAGGCGTTCTGCGGTTCCCGGGGTGGTGCAGCATAATGAATGCACTGATAGCGCTCAATCTCCTTGACAATACCCGGGAAAAAGAATTTAAGGAAACAAGCTATGCTCAGTTTACAGCATCTCTCATGGAAGCTGATTCAGGGGACGATATTTTGCAAAGGGCGGTGGATTTTCTAAAGATGGAAAAGGATTCAGACTCCATTGAAAAACTCAGGTGGCTGGGCCTTTTTGATGATAGTCAAATTACTATTTCCAGGGGGACCAATGCAGATGTTCTTGTGGATCTCATGTTAAAGAAGATGTCCTATGGACGGGATGAAAAAGATATGGTTATTGTAGCCAATGAGATCATTGCCCAATTCCAGGATCAAAGGGAAAAAAGGAGTTGTACCATGCTTGTCACGGGTATCCCCGGGGGAGACTCTGCCATGTCAAGGGCTGTTTCCCTGCCTGCTGCCATTGCATCCAAACTTATTCTTAATGGTAAGATAAAGGCCAAGGGAGTGCATCGTCCCCTGTCTTCTGAAATATACATCCCTGTGTTAAAAGAGATGAAAGATCTGGGCCTGTATTTCAAACGGAAAACAATAAAGCTATAATGAGCCCTGTTTTGAAATCAATAAAATTATCTGGTTTTACAACGGAAATTCTGGCAGAATTCATATCCGGTTTTTCTTCGGATATTATTCCTGCTACAGCATTTGAAACGGCTAAAAAATGTATTATTGATATTGCAGCAGCTTCTCTGGCAGGATTTAAAATGGTTTCATCAAAGGCTGCAAAAGATATGGCAAAAGATCTGTTTTCCACGGGGACTTCTTCAGTATGGTTCTCAGGAGAGTTCCTTAATGCCCCAGGAGCAGCTTATGTTAACAGCAGTTTTTCCAGTGCCCTTGACCTGGATGATGGTCATCGCAAGGCCATGGGCCATCCCGGAGCTGCCATAATTCCTGCAGCACTGGCCGTGGCTGAAGAGATAGACGCCAGTGGGATAGATTTTCTTACGGCAGTGGTCATTGGCTATGAAATTGCAGTAAGAGTTGCATCGGCCAGGGATCATGAAAAACTTGATACACTATCCTCTGGCAAATGGTGTCCATATGGAGTTGCTGCAGCGGGTGGCTGGTTGTACAGATTTTCTCCCCATAAACTTGCCCAGGCAATATCCATTGCCGGGGTTCAGGCACCTGAATTATCCGCTTCCGGGTATAGTAAAATCATGGGCAACAATGTTAAAGAAGGGATTCCCTGGTCAACGGTAACCGGACTTTCAGCACTTATGCTTGCCAAAAATAATTATTCAGGACCCCTGGATATTCTTGACCATCCAGGATTTTATGATTCAAAAAAAATAATTTCAGGACTTGGGGAAAATTATGCCATTGAAAATGTATATTTTAAGCCCTATGCCTGCTGCCGCTGGATTCACAGTGCAATTGACGCGCTTTTAATTTTAATGGATATCCATGATTTGAAACAAGAACAGATATCAGGCATTGATGTTTTTCTGTTTAAAAGAGCGCTTATGCTGACAAACCAGACCTGCCCTGAAACCCTTGAGGGAGCACAGTATAGTGTGCAATACGCCATGGCCGCTGCTGCCGTGGAAGGAAAAGAGGCGCTTTGTCCCATGAAATTTGATCTCATTCATAGAAAAGAAATTATATGTTTTGCTGAAAAGATAAGGCTTTATGAGGATCTGGAACTCACCCGGCTGTTTCCAGACTTTTCTCCTGCCAGGATTGTGATACATTCAATAAAAGGAGATTTTGAAAAATTTGTTAAAACTCCCCTGGGTGACCCGGCAAACCCCATGGACCTTGCAATGATTGAGAACAAAATCAACCTGATTGCGGATCAAAATTCTTTTTCCAATATTGCATCCAGGATCGTGGATAATGTAAAAAAGATTGAAAATGATGACGTGCGCAGTCTTTCCAATATCCTGGGTCATAAACTGGATTCAGGATCACCCCAAAAAGATAATGATCAAATCCTGAGAAGGAAATAAAATGAAGAAAATTTTAATTATAGGTGCAGGACTGGTTGCAAGACCTGCTGTTCAATATTTGCTGGATCAGCCGGGATTCCATGTTACAGTGGCAGACCAGGTTAAAAACAAGGCTGCAGAAATTGTGGGAGACAATCCAGGCGGAAATGCAATCTGTCTTGATGTGAATGATAACCTATCCCTTAAGAATACAATTGCAGATTCAGATGTTGTTGTCAGCCTTCTCCCATGGGTTTTTCACCCCGTGATTGCAAAGTTTTGTCTTGAGCTTAACAAGCATCTGATAACCGCTTCATACGTTAAAAAAGAGATGCAGGCGTTCCATGAAAAAGCCAGGGAGAAAAAGCTTGTATTTCTCAATGAAATGGGTGTAGATCCTGGCATAGACCATATGGCGGCAATGAAAATAATCAATGAAGTTAAAATGGCAGGAGGAGAGGTTACCCGTTTTTGTTCATACTGCGGAGGACTTCCTGCCCCTGAAAACAATAACAATCCTCTGGGATATAAATTTTCATGGAGTCCTGATGGCGTCATGCTGGCAGCCAACAATGACGGCCGGTATCTTCTGGATGGAAAGATTATAAATGTATCCGGACAGGATCTTTTCAGGCATTATGATCTGATCACCATTCCCGGGGCCGGTGTTTTGGAAGCCTATGTCAACCGGGATGCTCTTCCCTATATGGATCTTTACGGGATAAACTCGGTAAAGAACATGTTTCGGGGTACATTGCGGAATATCGGCTCCTGTGAAACATGGGATTACTTTAAAAAATTAGACCTTTTAAATCAAAAAAACAGGTTTGATTTTAATGAGGTCACACCCTTACAGGTATTGGCAAAGATTGTCAAAAGCCCAGGGCTTGAAGTCATAAAAGATATTGCCCGTTACCTGGAAATTTCCGAACATTCTCTTATACTTAAAAAACTCGAATGGCTGGGTCTTTTGAATGCGGAAAAAATAAATATTGGCACGGCTTCTGTCTTTGATATGTTTGCCCACATACTTCAAAAAAAACTGGTCTATAATGAGAATGAAAAGGATCTTCTTGTGCAGCATCATGAATTTACTGCCAGATATCCTGATGGAAGACAAGAAAAGATAAACTCCACAATGATTAATGCAGGTATTCCTGGGGGGGACAGCTCCATGTCCAGAACCGTTGGCCTGCCCGTGGCCATAGCCGCAAAAATGGTGGCAGAGGGGAAAATCAATCACCATGGCGTAATCATACCGATTTACAAAGAAATTTATGATCCTCTGCTTGCAGAGCTTGAGATCATGGATATCAAATTCAAGGAAACAAAACTAACAAATGAAACATCTTGAAGGCATCCCCCAGATTTTATACCATTATTATCTTTTGAATTTTCAGATATTTTCTATCATATGTAAATGGAAATATAAACCCTGTTAAAATGATAATGGGTCTTGTATTCGAATAAATAATAATTGACAATATATTATTCATAGTTTATAAATATTCCAGTTTATATATACTATATTAACAATTATAAAATGAACTTCACACTTAAAACACCAGAAGAAACATCAACTGATCTTTCTAAAAAGGTAAAGACTTTACGTCTTTTAAAAAAATGGAAACGCTCTACCCTTGCACTTCGTTCCGGGGTAACTCAGTCATCCCTGAGACGGTTTGAACAAACGGGTAAGGTTTCCTTGAATCACTTTTTAAAATTAATTCATGCTTTAGGTCGCCTTGATGAAACCGAATCACTGCTGAATTTGCCGGCAGCTCAGTCATTAAAAGAGCTTAAGAAAAAAGAAAGAAAAATTTCAAAACGGGGGACCATTTGAAAGAGCTGAATGTTTATCTGAATTTTTCAAAAAAAGAAAAATTGTTTGTGGGCACGATTGCACAATCTGAAAATCAATTTTTTTTTGAGTATGCCGCTTCCTTTCTTTCAGATCCTTTATGGCTGTCTCCATATAAACTTCCTCCGGAATCCGGGCTGCACAAGCATAAAGACACTGATTTCGGTCCGATCTTTGGACTGTTTGATGATTCTTTACCAGATGGTTGGGGCCTGCTGCTCATGGATCGTTTTTTAAGAAAGCAGGGCATTGATATAGACAGACTCTCCGTATTGGACAGGCTTTCTTTCCTGGGGAAATCTACAATGGGTGCCCTTACGTATGAACCAGCCGTCATTCATGAGAAATCAGACAATGTTATTGATCTTGAAATGCTTGCCGAACAATCCCGGCAAATTATGGAAGGGCATACCATGGATGTCCTTCCACAACTGATGAAGGCTGGGGGAAGCCCTGGCGGGGCAAGACCAAAAGTATTGGTGGGTATTAAGAATAAAAACATTATTTCAGGTGAAGATGATCTGCCGGAAGGTTTTGAACATTGGATTGTCAAGTTCAATGCAAAAGAAGATTTTCCAGAATCTGGAGCCGTCGAGTATGCTTATTCCCTTATGGCGAAAGAAGCAGGTATTTTAATGCCGGAAACCCGCCTTTTTGAATTGAGTCCCCAAGGCAGGTATTTTGGGATAAAACGATTTGACAGGAAGACGGATCAACGGTTTCATGTCCAATCGTTTGGCAGTTTAATACATTCAAATTTTAGAGTTCCGGGATGTGATTATGAAACATTTTTAAAAGTGATTCTTGATCTTACAAAAAATCACCAGGATCTTGAACGGGGATTTCTCCAGATGATTTTCAATGTATCGGCAAATAACCGGGATGACCATGTGAAAAATTTTGCTTTCATGATTGATGCGAACCGGGAGTGGAAACTAACTCCGGCATACGATGTAATATATTCCAAAGGTCCTGGTGGTGAACATTCAATGTCTCTGGCAGGAGAAGGCCGCGCTCCCGGCAGGGAAGAAATCTTCAAACTGGGTTATAAATGCGGCATGTCAAAGAATAAAATCAACGATTGCCTTGAAAAAGTCATAACGGCTGTAAAAAAATGGTCAGATTACGCTCATATTGCCGGTGTAACAGAACAAACGAAAGATTATATTCAAAACAGAATGGATAAAAACCAGTCTTGATTTAGTGATCATAAGCTTTTATCCGTTATTCAAATTATTTGTCAAATAGAGAAAAGTGTCGATATTAAGGATATTGGTATTTCCGACAATTTCCCCTGCCCCTGTTACCCCCAATACGCCTTCTTCCATCAAAACCGCCTGTTTTTTAGAGCAGGTTCCAGCTGCCACAATGGCATAACTTGGTTTTCCCCTGCCTGGTTATTTACATCAAGGTGGTCGTATTGTATTTGACAGAATTCCCAATCATAGGAATTGCATTGTGTGAATAGCAGTGAATATCAAACAAGTTGCCACTTTTTCTCCAATGAGGTCTGTTAATCTTTTCTACAATTATGCTGTAATGGAAAATTTGAAAATTTAATTTTGGCCTCGCCATATAATGGAATTTCAAATCTGAAATTGAAAAATCTATCCATACCATATCCTGTGTCATGGCAAATCTTAAAAAGCTCGGACTGGTGAAAGAAACGCACGGTAAAATTAAGGAATTTGACTTCTGTTTGATAATACCATCTATACTCACGAAGAAAATGAAGCTATTCGGTAAAATTATCGTTCAGCAGCATCAGAAGCAGCAACCTGAAGTTCAACGGCCGCAGAGACAACATGAGGTTCAACAGCCACATCCGCAGATACAAGACCTGGAGGAAGTTCAAAAACCACAACAATCTCAGCCTCAAGGAAGATCTGAATACGAGGAGAAAGAAAGTCAGGAAAGAAAGAAAAATGATCGTAAGTCCGACCGAGCATAAACCTGAGTGGGAAGCCCAAAGTGCCGGTGACATTGTTGCAGTGGGTGATGGCCGGCAAGGAGCAGGCCATAAAGAATTTGTTATTTACACAAAAAAATAAAAACACGCATTCTTGACATATTTGAAGATAAAGGAATAAAATAACTGCGGGTGAACGGTATAGCTTGGAGATCAAGTATCGGTTCCAGGTCATTCTTCCGAAGCGCCAGATCTTGCGTAATGCAGTAATGCGGGTTTCCGCAGCGCTCTGACCTGTTTAAGCATGCCGTTCACCTGTCTTGTTAACAGTCTATAAAGCCATTTAATGAAATATCCCTGTTTTTTTGCTCCGAATATTGCGTAGAATTGTTTTTGGAAGAGTATGCTGGGGTACGCATGCAGCGTGGGGGAATAAACGCCGGGACCGCCCGGGGTTTTTTATAGAACAAAATTATTTTTTGGGGATTTTAAAAAATTCTTTACCCGAGTATGTGAGCAAATTCACTTTGTCCAATAAAAATATGAATTTGAATTCTATTCCTTATTTTGTTAAAGGATTCAGAGAGTTTTTTTAATGGAAGATAATTGAAAGATATACATATTGCGACTTACTGTAAAAGATTTTTTGTTAGCGTTATCCGTACCTATCATTTGGGGCATGGGGTTCACCTTTGCAAAAGCCGGTTTAAATGAATTTCCACCGCTTTTTTTAATGAGTCTGCGATTTTCCTTGGCGGCGTTGATACTATGCTGGTTTTACTCTCCACCCGTAGGACAATTTAGAATTCTTTTTCTATTGGCGTTGGTCAGTGCTACGATCCAATATGGCCTCACATTCACCGGTCTAAAGGGATTAGATGCTTCTACCGCGGCTTTGGTGGTTCAAATGGAGGTCCCGTTCGGGGCATTATTGGCCGCAATATTTTTAAAAGACAATCTTGGATGGATACGAGCCTTGGGAATGGCCTTGGCACTTGTCGGTGTCGCATTAATCGCCGGGGCACCAAGTCTGCAAAATCAACTGTTTTCGATCTTCTTGGTTATCCTGGGTGCATTTACCTGGGCTCTCGGTCAGATCATGATTAAAAAAATGGCCTCAATCACTGGATTCCAACTGATTGCATGGATTGCATTTTTTGCAGGTCCACAGATGCTTATTGCTTCATTCTTGATTGAAAGCGGACATCTCGAATCTATCAAGAGTGCAACCATCGTAGGATGGGGAGCTGTAATCTACCTTGGCGTTATTATGACCACAGTCGGATATGGAATATGGTATCACATTTTAAAGAAATATAACGTTAACCAGGTAATGCCTTTTCTACTCCTGATGCCGGTATCTTCAATCATTGGTGCGGTGCTATTTTTGGGTGAACGACCCAATTTAATTACCATAACAGGTGGCACCACCATTATTATCGGGGTGGCCATCATTGTTTTCGCGGGACAAAGATCGAGCAATCTTTGAAAAGATGGATTTTCAGTATGATCGAGATGAATTATATATGTTTACCTAAAATTGAACCTCTTGGTGTTTGAGGGTGAGTAATTGCATTCATAGTCCGGGTTTTAGAAAAGTTATGGGCAACCCCACATATAGTATGTGACGGTTTTTTAATTTTGAAATTTCAATTCAACTTTATAAGCTCTTAGTGCTGCTGATGGCCATTCTTCCACATTAAACGATATCAAAATGCAACCGGTTATTTATTTTCGCCCGCAGATTAAACTTCATTATTGGCTTAGTATTAAATGAACATCTTGAATGGGTTCAGTCGACCCGAGCCGGAGTCGGTACCCTGATGGGAAAGGGCTGCAACAGCATCTATAGATGCATTACAAGATATTATTGATACAGTAAGTTTGCAGATTTAATCCATGGATATTTCAATGCCAAGATTCAAACTTTCAGCCTGTTTCAGGGCAAGATCGGCAATGGCTGTATCCTGGACCCCGGTACCGGACAGGTCACAAATGGTGATTTGTTCCTGGGATTGTCTGCCCTTTCTGCTGCCGGATATGATGTCGCCCAGTTCCAGTACCTGGTTTTCATCCAGCTGGATGCCGTCTGATCTGGCATTAAACAATTCGCCCACTGAAAAACCCTGGGACCTTATGTCGCAGGCAATAATATCTGCTTTTGCAAACACGTCTGACATGATTTCCTGTTTTTCCGGCAGGTCGGCTCCAATAGCCGTAATATGCAGGCCCGGATGGAGAAAGGCCGGGTCGAGAAAAGGCTTTTTGGAAGGGGTGCAGGTAACCACTGTCTGGCTTTGGGTGATCACTTCTTTCACATTTTGGGCAGCAATCACCTCCACATCCAATAATTGAGTCATATCTTTTACATATTGATCTAAGAGACTCTGGTCCAGATCATAGACCATGAGCTGTTTAAAATCTCTGACCTGTTTCAAGGCCATCATCTGGTATCGACCCTGGGCTCCTGCTCCTATTACGCCGGCACAGAATACTTTCTCAGGCGCCAGGTGTCTGGCTGCTACTGCTCCTGCGGCTGCGGTTCTGACATCTGTCAGATAGGCATTGTCAAGCAGAATCGCTTCTGCCATACCTGTCTTTGCGCTAAGCACCACCATCATGGCCGGGCTTGAAGGCAATCCCAGTTTAAAATTATGGAAAAACCCGGCTCCGATTTTAACGGCAAACCGGTCAAGCCCCTTGACATAGGCCGACTTAATGTCAACATCTCCCTTATGTTCCGGGATTTCGATATGCATGATGGGCGGCATGGTGACTAACCCTTTGGACAGCCATGAAAAGGCGTTTGCAACAGCATCAATGGATGCCTGGTCAATTCTGACAATATTTCGAAGCTCTTTTTCAGTTAATATAAGGACGCTCATGAGTGCTTCTCCTACATAAACCCTTTATATGTTTTTTTAACCACAGCATTGAACACATAATTTATCATGGTGATATAATCAAAAACGGGCAATCCAGTTGCCGTCTGCACAGCTTGGGCATAGGGGGGAAGTACGCTGCACTCCAAAAGAATAACTTTTACCCGATTTTCTTTTGAGACCAGTTTTAAAGCTGCTTGAACCACTTCTTCTTGAATCTTTTTTGAATCTAACATGCCTTTTTCATCCAAAACTGCGGATTTAAATTCCGAGCAGTTTTCAAGGCCTTCCACCAAAAGGTCAGAGCCTTGCTGGATACCGATGGATTCTAAAAACTGTAAGGTCATGCTTTGGGCATTTGCGGTAATAATGCCGATTTTTTCACTATCCGCTATAATATGGCGAATAAAGGGAATCTGAAACAGGCTGGAAAGAAAGACCGGAATTTTAAGATCCTGTTTGAGACGTTTCTGGTGCAGGGCCATGAAGCCGCAGTCCCCTGTAACTGCTCTGACCCCGTTTGATTTAAGATCCATGGCGGCATTTAAAAGTTCCGGGTAGATGCTTTCATTTTTGCCCAACGCTTTTTTCACTGAAAATCCAGGCACTTTTTTAAACCGCACCGGAAAATCGTAGGTCGTGGCATTGGCCACGTCACCCGGTATAAAGGGGACGGGAGAGTCCAGCAGGAGAATCCCAATTGCTTCCCCATATGAGACTTGCATATTTTTTTGTTGATACAGCATATGAAATATCCCCCTTATTTTATAAACAATTGCCTCGGAATTTGGGCAAAGGTTTCGCATCCTTTTTCGGTCACATAAACAGCCTCACTGCATTCAAATCCCAGTGTGTCGGTCCAGATGCCCGGCATTACATGGATGGTCATTCCAGGTTTGATCACAGTGGTGTCCCCGGGGCGTAGACTGATGGTGTGCTCTCCCCAGTCCGGTGGGTAGTTGAGGCCAAAAGAATATCCGATACGGGATTCTTTCACCACCCTGGAACCGGACATGGATTCCCGCCATTTGGCTTCAATGTCCTGGGCCAGGATACCGGGCTTGATAAAATTAACCACTGTGTTAAGACCATGTATGACGGTTTTGGAAATATTTTCCAGTTCCCGGGACGGTATTCCCGTGATTATGGTTCTGGACAATGGTGCATGGTATCGATTTTTACAACCTGACAACTCAAGCAGGACAATTTCATCTTTTTCATACCTCCTGTCGGTCCAGGACAGGTGGGCCGTTGTAGTGCGTTGACCAGAAGGCATGATGGGTATAATGGCAGAATAATCACCTGTAAAATCCGGCGTACCAGCGATCATAGCCTTATAGACTTCAGCTGCCACATCTCCTTCCCTGACACCGGGCTCAATCAGATTTACAGCAGTATCCATGACCTTTTCAAGGATTTTTCCGGCCATTTTCATATAGCCAATCTCTTTGGGAGACTTGATACATCTGATCCAATTGATTATGAGGTCACCGTCTTTGATGACGCCATTGGGAAGTCCTTTTATCAAACGCTCATAACATTTTGCCGTAAAGTAGTAATTATCCTTTTCAACTCCAATGGTTTTCCGGTCATATTGATATTTTTTTATCAGGTCTGCCACAAAATCATAGGTATGACCTGTCTGGGACTGGACATAGTGATCCTGGTAGCCAATGATGTTCTTATCATCTATCCAGGTGGTGATACGGGCGCCATTACTGTCCTGCTCACGGCCAAACCATATTGGTTGATCCTTATCTATGAAAATAATCAATCCCTGGTGGACATAAAAGGACCATCCGTCATACCCGGAGATATAGTTCATGTTGGCAGGATCTGTGACAATGAGTGCATCCAGGCCTTTTTGGGCCATCTGATCTTTAGTTTTGTTTAACCGCTGTTGGTATTCAGAAACATCAAAATTAAGCATTTTCATAAATTCCAATTATGTTATGATTATCTTATGGGTTTTTTTTGGGGGACATATATCTGGACAGGATGTTAAAAATCAGATTTGTATCCACGTTTCCACCTGACAGAATGCCGGCAATATGGTTTCCCAACATATCGGTTTGTCCTTTTAAAAGCCATGCCAGGGTAACTGCGGCAGCCCCTTCAATGAGAATTCCGTGGTTCTGATAGGCAAACAGGATTCCCTTTTCAATCTCTTTTTCAGTGACAAGTTCAATAGTATCCACATATTTTTCAACCATGGAAAATGTAAATTGATTGTCCAAACCGATTCCACCTAAAAGGGCATCGGCCAGAGAGTCTTTTTCCTCGACTTCAACCGGTTTACCTGTTTTGATGGAATGATACATGGCAGGAGCACATTCCATTGATACACCGATAACTTTCACTGAAGGATCTGCAGTTTTCAACACCTTTGCAATTCCTGCGGCAAGTCCCCCGCCTGATACGGGCACCACCAGGGTATCAATCGTTGGGACCTGGTTTAAAATTTCAAGACCAATGGTGCCCTGACCGGCGATGACAAGCGGATCATCAAAGGGCTTGATCATGGTTAAATTTTCATCTTTTCCAAGCTTCAATGCAACTTCATAGGCATCATCCTGACTTTTAC
>JACNHV010000227.1 GCA_014383445.1 Candidatus Desulfobacula maris
TCCCGAAAAATCGCACTGAATTCCTGTAATCGATCTCCTGTGAAAATCCTAAGTCTGGCCAGGTAAAATTATCTCTATATTTTCAGATAGATAATAATCTTATTTAACAAAAGTAATGCATACTGTTTATGGCTTCATAAATATCAAAAAAGGGGGATGATAACCACAAAAAAAATAAAAAATTTTGTATCTGCAAATTCAAAGAATGTGGATACCCGATACTTTTTATATCTTTGCTTTATTCAGGCCGTGTTTTACATAGGCGGTTTGAACTATTGAAGGAATGTCGGTTAATAAAATCAGGTCATCTGCTATTTGATCCGAGTTGCGATCAAGTATCCCCTGGGTCAGGCAATAGACCCAGAGGAAAGCTGTTTATGGTTGATCTTTTTAAAAAGAGTTGTCTATTTTGTGATCGGATAAAGCTCAACACGTCGGTTCAAGGCCCTGCCTTTTTCTGTTTTATTGGATTCTACCGGTTTTGAGAACCCGAATCCCTCACAGGACAAACGGTTTTTATCAATTCCCTTGTCCGTCAGATAGGCTTTTACTGCCTCGGCCCGTCTCAGGGACAGGACATCATTATACGCTTTGGTGCCGATACTGTCCGTATGCCCCTGGATTTTCACAAAAAGATCAGAGCGGGATTTCAGAACATCGATAACCTTGTCAAGAAAATCAAAACCTGCTGGTTTGATGATAATTTTATCAAAATCAAAATAGGCTTCATCCACCACCCAGACTTTCTCAATTACTGGGGGAGTGACTGCCACGGGTGCCGGTGCTTGAACCATGGGTTTTTTACTCAGGAAAACATCCTGAACAAACTGACCCATACCACTGCCTGTCAGCAATTTATCAGCTTTAGTGACAAAGCCGCACTTGCCGATCCGGGCAATTTCATCCATGAGGACAACCCCTTTTTCATTATCCCCGACAAAGATGGGATAAAAACAAAGACCCTCACCCATTTGATCCTTCAGTGCCTGGGCTGCTTTCAGGGTTATGGGAGACTCTAAAGACATCGCTTCCTGGCCGTCACTGATAATGATAACAGCAGTTTTACCGGAAAAATTATTAAGATCCTTTCCGGCTTCAGTCAGGGCCATATGCATGGGGCTGGTACCACCTGCGGCTGTAATCAGACCCAGTTTTTCATTTAAACCCTTTTGGGTATATTTTTCCATGCCGTAAAAAAGAACGGTTGATTTGCCAGATACCATCGGGTTGTGCCCAAAAGACCTGAGGCCGGCGTTCTGTCCCAGTTCCGGCAGGGTCTGGCTCATGCGTTTGATAATTTCACTGGCAACGATAAATTTCTTATTCCCGGTGTAAGTATCATCCATGGAGCTGGATGCATCCAGAATAATCAGAAAATTATCTACGGAAGAAACATAATCGTTTGAATTAAACGTGGTTGGGGTAACCCCGGGAATGGGCTGGACCGGTTGCTGGGCAACACATCCGAATAAAAATAGGGCTGTAATTAGTGGTACAGCAAACATAGTACTAAAAAATTTCATCATCTTTCTCCTGTTTTGTTTTTGGGTTTAACTTAATTTTTAACGATAAGGCTGTTCTTAACAGATTGGACACCTTTTACTGATCTGGCCACTTGCACGGCTCTGGCAGAGGCTGCGGCAGAATTCACAAAACCGCTTAACTGCACTTCTCCCTTGAAAGTTTCAACATTGATCTGGAGTACCTTAAGCGTCGGATCCTCAAATATTTTTGCCTTCACCTTGGCCGTTATAACAGAATCATCAACATATTCTCCCGTGCTTTCCTTATGACTTGTTCCGGCACAGCCGGCAACAAAGGCAAACAGAAAAAGTCCAATAAAAAAATATTTCATAAAATTTGTTGTTCTCATCATTTCTCCTTTACATGGTATTATTTTTACATCGATTCCCGGATTATTTTCCCAGACGGTTTCTTTGTTCTCAAACTATATTATACTTCAATTTATGTGCCAGGCTTCCAATGTCCGGCATATCGTTAATATCGTCTTGATATATATGGATAATTCGATTAAAAGATCCCTCAACTGACCAATGCGGGAAGCCACAGAAAAAGGTCACATTCAACCTTTGGTCACATATGACCTTGGTTTTCTGGAGTCTGCAAATTTACGCAATTGAGATTGCGTGGTGAAAAAAAGGCATCCCAGGTGAAAGGGTCTGGGTTAAAAATTATCAGAATGCCGTTAAAATAAAAGATGCAACTGGAGTCATTGACTTCTGTTTATTCGACGTTTAAAATCAAACATTATAGATCATAAAAAACATAAAAAACATCTTTCAGGAGATTCTTTGATGACCGGATTTAATAAAACCAGGGGGTTTAAATTTATATTCTGGACAGTATTTTTTAGTCTTGCTCTAACCTTTCCTGCCCAGGCACAGCAGGAAAAGGAAATGATTCAGCTGATTCAGGCGTTAAAAAAAGACCCAAAAGGCCCTTTCCAGGCAATTAAATGGTTCTGCCCCAATGGCCAAATCCTGACTCCACTGGAAGAATGTCCGTCTCCAGGCGGTCTCCAGCATGGGCTTCTGAAAGAAAGGATCAGCAGGCTCGAACAGGAAAAAAAAATTTATCTGGATATGGTTCTTGCCGGTACATCCCATGAACAGATCTGGGATATACCAGGACATCATTCCCGGATAAAGCAATATGCATTGATCAAGTATCTTTTCCTGGCAGATGAAGGGTGGATTTACCGCAAGGCGCAATATTACAGGGGAGCGATCCAGGCTGAGGATGAAAATGACTGGGGGGAAGGTTTTTTAAACTGGCTGCTGGCTGACCACGATACACCTGCCAGACAGTTTTTCCAGGTTCGGGAAGCCTGCAGGAACATTCCCCATCGTAACCTGAATCAGAATCGCTTGCAGACCATTCGTTCAGTCTCCAAAACGTTGGGTGATCAAATCCCGGATTTTATGAACCTGCGGGTTAAAATTCACGGTCAGCCAGATTCAGGCGATCTGTCAATGGTGCAGTCATTTATGGAGAAAAACAAGACCTTTCTTGATGAAAACCAGATAAAACTGTTCAACAAACTGGTTGAAAACCTTGAATATGTCTATTCTTTGACTGCTACAGCCAATCTGGAAAAACTCATGGCCGGAAAAATTGAACGAGTTCCGGAATTGTCAGAATCCATCAAAGCGCTTGGGCAGTCCATAACCAGGATAAATGAACCCAGGCACAGTTTTTCTGCATCCCAATCAAATCCATATAAAGACATGGCAGATATGCTCTTGAAGATACGCTCCCTGGTTCTTTCAGTCCGACCGGATATCCGGCTGGCGTTTATGGATTTTTCTCTGGAAATTGAAAAGACATTGTTTTCCTCTATTGGAAACTGGCAACCCAAAACCCTGGCAGATTTGATGGAAAAATGTCGCATCCTGGCAATGGCTGCTGCAGGATGCGGGTATATGGAAATGTGGGAATGGGATGCTGCCATATCCTATGGGCTAAAGGATTCTGACCTGAAAAATCCGAATTTTTCCATGGATTTCAAACCATTCAAGCTAAAGGTGGAACAGATCCGACGAATAGTGGACTGGGGAACATTGATGATCCGGTCCACCTATCTACCTGAAATAAAGCTGTATTCTCAATTTGAACCCGTGGTCCACGGCTTTGTAGATGACCGAATCCGGTCCTCAGTGCTTCTGCCGCTGGGTGAGGCTGTCGGAAAGCTGACCCATTTTGCCCAGACCGCGGCTGGCGTGTCACATCAACTGCCGGAAGGGATTGCGCCCCATGGTATCCGAGGATTGAATCCCGGCCTTGCCCATGGCATTCTGGAGGTTGATACGGGTGACTCAACAATACAGGTTGAGAATTCCAAAAAGATTTATGCATTTAAAACCGTTCCTTCAGAACTAAAACCTGTTGCTGGAATGCTCACCGTTTCGGAAGGGAACCTTGTTTCCCATGTCCAGCTTCTGGCTAGGAATCTTGGACTTCCCAACGCAGTCATTTCCTCTGAAAACCTGGACGGCCTTATGCCCTATTCAGGGCAGAAAATGTTTTATGCTGTCTCCCAGACGGGCTCCGTGGTTCTCAAGCAGGACAGCCTGCTCACTGACCAGGAGCGCGCATTGGTCCAGGGCAGGAAAAGAACCAAGGAGTTGTTCAGGGTTCCTGTGGAAAAAATAAATTTAATCAAAAACACCCTCATCCCATTGAGCCAGTTGCGTGCAGGTGATTCCGGCAGGATCTGCGGTCCAAAGGCGGCAAATCTTGGCCAGCTGAAATTTTTGTTTCCAGACCAGGTTGTGGAGGGGATCGTGATCCCCTTTGGCATTTTCCGTGAACACATGGACCAAGTCATGCCCGGTCTTTCTATTACCTATTGGCAGTTTCTGACAGGCATCCTGTCAACCCCTTCTGCCAGTGATATCCAATTGATTGAAAAACTGACAAAGCTTCAGTCTGCCATAAAAACAATGCCGTTTTTACCTGAATTTGAAACGGATATGGCCAAGATGTTTGAAACCACATTTGGTAATGCCCTGGGTAATGTACCCGTCTTTATCCGAAGTGATACCAACATGGAGGATATTCCTGATTTTACCGGGGCAGGCCTGAATCTCACCGTGTTTAATGTTCGCGATCCTAATAAGCTGTTTCAGGGAATCCGGGATGTATGGGCCTCCCCATATGGTGAAAGAAGTTATCTGTGGCGACAGAAATTCCTGGAAAACCCTGAAAATGTTTTCCCATCGATCCTGTTGCTGCCGTCCGTTAATGTTGACAAATCCGGTGTGGTTATTACCCACGGGATTGTCTCCAACGCTCCCGATGATATCACTGTTGCCTTTAACCGCGGGGTGGGCGGAGCCGTTGACGGACAGACGGCAGAGACCTTTCTTCTGACAGGCACGGGCACTGATCTTCTGCTTTCCCCGGCAAGGGAGTCCATGGCTACAAATCTGCCGATAACCGGGGGTGTTGAAAAAAAATCCCTCCTCCTTGACCAGCCCATCCTGACCCGGGAGGAGAGACTGATGATTCGGAAACTTGTCAAAACCGTCCTGGAAATTCTGCCGAACACACCCGGCATAGAAGGACAAGGACCCTTTGATATCGAGCTTGGATTTATAAACAATTCCATGCGTCTGTTTCAGGTCCGTCCCTTTGTTGAAAACAAGCGGGCCAGCACCCTTAATTATCTGCTAAACCTTGATAAAACTGATTCTGAGCCTAAAACCATTTTATTTGCTCAGGATCTTACGCCCGAAATACAGGGAGTTGAAAAGTGAAACGTTTCTTATGGTACGTCCCAGGTCTTTTGCTCTGGCTGATCCTGGTATCCGAGGTCGTACAGGCCTATCCCCTGGACGGTTTTGATTATTCCGGTATCCGCCGTCTCAAACGTCTGGAGCTGATCATGTCTGAAAAAATGCCAGGTCCCAGGCTTTTACCCGGAGCTGCATTAGGCCTGGAATCCATCCGCTTGCATCCTGAAACAAAAAACTTGAATCTGTCAGATATATCACTCCTGACAGATATCAAACTGCAGCATAAAATAGAAGCCCTTTTTCCCAACAGGGATGAAAGTTATTCTCTTGCAGTTCTGGATATATCACCGGGTCATCCGGTAAGACTTGCCCTGAAACAAGCCGATCGCAGGTTTGCCGTGGGCAGTGTCGGAAAACTTGCCGTTGTGGCAGGATTATTCAATGAGCTGCAACGCCTTTTTCCAGATTCAGTGGAAAAGCGTCTGAATATATTGAAAACCAGAATGGTTGTTGCAGGTCCCTGGATCGAGACAGACTATCATACCATACCCTTTTATTTTCCAGATA
>JACNHV010000247.1 GCA_014383445.1 Candidatus Desulfobacula maris
GGCCGAAAGTCGAGTCAATAAGTTAAGGATTTTACACATGGATAAATCATCCAGCTTGAAGGCAACCATAAAAGATCAATCCGGTGCAGGACAAACTAAAATTGGAGAGATTCTTTCAAAAGAAGGACAAATCACCAGTGTTCAACTGGATGAAGCATTAAACATCCATAAAAAAACCAATGAACGACTAAGTACCATCCTTTTAAATAAAGGCTATATCGATCCTGATACCATCATCAATGTTCTTGGCCGACTCTATAATTATAACGTTATCAAATTTTCTGAAATCAAACCTGATCCTCAAGTGTTGAAGATTCTTCCCTATGAAATGGCAAAAGCCGCAATGGTGTTTCCTTTTAAATTAAAAGGAGAAGAACTGTCCATTATTATGGTTGAACCAACAGATACCACTGTAGTTGAAGATCTTCAGAAAAAAACCGGCAAAACGATCCTGGCTTTTGTTTCAACTGAAAAAGATGTGATTCAAGCCTACCGGGATTTTTACAAAATCAGTGATGCAGAATATAAAAGTTTTCTCCATTTTGAAGATGATTTTGAAGATGATGAACCCATTACTTCTGTCGATGATTTTGGTTCTCTGGCATCTGAGGCTGCAGGAGAGATAGACGTCGATGATTCCACGGAGGATGTGTATAACGAATTTATGGCCTCAGATGCACCGATTATTAAACTTGTTAATGGTATACTTATCAAGGCAATTAATGATGGTGTCAGCGATATTCATATTGAACCCTTTGAAAAGACATTCCAGGTTCGGTATCGGCTTGACGGATCCATGTATAAAGCCATGAATCTTCCTTTAAGTATTAAAAATGCGGTTATTTCAAGAATTAAAATCCTTGCAAAACTTGATATTTCAGAAAGAAGAGTTCCCCAGGATGGCAGAATTAAACTTCGATTAGGTAAAAACAAATCTATTGATTTCAGGGTCTCTACTTTACCGACACTTTTTGGTGAAAGTATTGTCATGCGTATACTTGATCAAAGTGCCCTGAATATTGATTTGACCAAAATGGGTTTTGAACCATCAACTTTTGACATCCTGAAACGATCTATTTCACTACCTTACGGACTCATACTTGTCACAGGTCCTACAGGAAGCGGTAAAACAACTACACTCTATTCTGTACTGAACCGGTTAAATAAAGATGATATCAAAATATTAACCGCAGAAGACCCGGTTGAGTTTAATTTCAAAGGAATTAATCAGGTTGCTGTAAAAAATGAGATCGGCATGACCTATGCGACGGCATTAAAAGCATTCTTACGGCAAGACCCCGATATCATTATGGTGGGTGAAATCAGAGATATGGAAACGGCAGAAATCGCCATTAAGGCAGCAATGACGGGTCATCTTGTTTTTGCAACCCTTCATACAAATGACTGTCCTTCAACCATAGGACGTCTTGCAGACATTGGTATTCCTTCATATATGCTGGCATCAGCCATTACCATGATTTTATCCCAACGTCTGACCAGAAGACTCTGCCCTGAATGTAAACAGATTGTTACGGGTCATACCCCTAAAGATCTTGAACTTCATGGATTTTCAAAAGATGAAATCCAAGATTTGAAAATCTATGGTCCCAAAGGCTGCGGCCATTGCAAGGGAACCGGATATAAAGGGAGAGTCGGACTCTATGAATTAATGGAAATCACAGATGATGTCGGAAAAGCCATTAGTGCTGAAGTGTCCGAGGATCAACTCAGAAAGGTTGCTGTGGTCGAAGGAATGGTAACACTTAGAGACGCTGGTCTTGAAAAGATCAGAACATCAGAAACCTCTCTAGAGGAAATTTTAAAAAAGACCACCATTACTAAAGAATCTTTGCCTGCTTATCTGATAAATCCTGATGTTGAACGATATGAAGATAAAGATGTTATTATCAGGGAAGGCAATACAGATATTGATTTTTTTAAGCTGCTTCAAGGCGGGTTATACGTTGTTAAAGGCGGTAAAAAAATTGCTGAAATCGTTCAACCCGGGGATTATTTCGGGGAAATGTCAGCCATCACAGGAGAACCCAGATCAGCTTCTATTCTATCCAAGGGACGATCACAGGTTAAACGTTTTCCCGGGGATAAATTATCTGAGGTAATAGAAAAATATCCTGATGTGGCAAAACATTTGTTTGGTGTTCTTGCAGCAAGGCTTTCAAAGACAAACCAGCAACTGGTCAGTGTACTCAAACAGATTAAAAATGCACAACCCAAGTAGGCAGCAGGCTATATCATTAAAGACCTCTTATTGAAATATCTATCCTTTTCACTGTATATACAGCCACAATATTGTTGACGATACATATTTAGCTTCTTGGATTCATCAATCCCAAATCTCCAGCCTTCCCTGAAATCATGGTATAAAAATTTTAAGTCATAATCCTTGGCAATGGCCTCCCCGATATTTATGATTTGATCATGGTTCTGGAATTTGCTATATAAAAGGGTGGTGGAAAAGCAGTCAAATTTTCCTTTTTTGGCCACAAGGGCTGTTGCTTTAAGCCTGTCGTAATAACAATATTGACACCGATCCTTTTCTCTGAAAACAACTGATTGAAGAAATTTTTCAATCTTGTAATCCTTTTGATAAATTACCTTAAGCCCAATAGATGTGGAATAGTGTTTTAGCGTGTCTTCTCTTTTTTGACACTCTTGAAAGGGATGGATATTATGTCGATAAAAAAATCCCATTACCTCCATGTCCATCTGTTGCAATACTTTAACCGGATAAATAGAACATGGAGCACAGCAAATATGAAGCAATAGTTTCAATCTCTGCTCCCGAATATAGAGGTACCGATCCTTATCATTGTAGATCCTTCTTCTATGGCAACTTTAAAATCATTACTCATCCCCATGGACAGGTGCTCCATGGATACAGTTTCAAATTTTTGATTCAGGATTTTTTCTTTAATCCGTACCAATTGCTGAAAATAGATTCTGGCCTGATCAGGGTCTGAAAAATATGGTGGTATGCACATTAATCCCTTAACTGCCATATTTGTATAGGTGCTGATTTGAGTTATCAATTGAATGGTATCCTCTATACTGGTACCGGATTTTGTGTCTTCTTCACCAATATTGACCTGAACAAGTATTTTCTGGATTTTATTAATTTTTCTGGCCTGCTTATCTATTTCCCTGGCAAGTTTTATAGTATCAACCGTGTGGATATAATCAAAATATTTAACCGCAAATTTTACTTTATTGGACTGGAGATGGCCTATAAAATGCCAGCAGGCAGAATTCTTTCCAATTTTATCAATTTTATCAATTGCTTCTTGAATATAATTTTCACCAAAATGTTTTGCTCCTGCTTTGATGCCTTCCATTATGGCTTCGAGGTTTTTTCTTTTACTGACAGCTATCAATCGAATCTTCTCAGGCCTGCGGCCACAGGACTTGGCAGTTTCAATAATTTGTTTATTTATTTTATCCAGGTTATCTTTTATGGATGACATAATGATTTAAGTCCTTAAAATTGGATGATATTTAAATTCATTAGTGTTTCAATGACTTCACAAACAGGCAATCCCACAACATTGGAATAGGAGCCTGAGATTCGTTTAACCAGAAATGCTCCGATTCCCTGTATCGCATAGGAACCTGCTTTGTCAAATGGTTCTCCTGTGTTTACATACCATTGTATTTCCTGGGGACTTAAACATTTAAAAAATACTTTTGTTTCAACGGATTGTGTAATTATACAATTTTTTTCCTGATTGACTATAGAAAAACCTGTAAATACGCTGTGTTCACAATTATTTAATGTGTTCAACATTGCAATGGCATCTGTTTTTGACTGTGGCTTGCCAAGGATTTGATCATCCACAACAACTATGGTATCTGCTCCCAGAATCCAATCATCCGGATAAAGCAAAGCAATCTTTTCTGCTTTTAAAAAAGAAAGCGCTTTTACATATTTTTCAGGATTTTTTATCAAAATATCAGCTTCATCAATATTTGATGGAACGATTTTAATTTTTAATCCAAGCTGTTCAAGAAGGACTTTTCTTCTTGGAGATTTGGAGGCTAATAATATTTTTTCTGTATTGATTAATTTCATGAAATTGATTTTTATCAGAAATCCTTTAAAATAACAATCTTATGGTTTTAAGCTCTGGATATTTGCCATAAGAAATTTTACATAACCCGTTCCAGACAAATGGCCTTATCTCCGCTGGATGGACATTGCTACAAGCTCTATGATTACTTTCGCTGACCGCCATGAACTCGCTCATTCTTCGCTCAAACACCATGGCGGTTTAACCGCTACAGCAATCAAGAGATTGTAAGCAAAGATCCATATGCTCCTATAAGGCCATCTGCCTTCCACTGGCGGGTATGGCAAAATCGTTTTTCCTTATGGCAAATATCCAAAGTTTTAAGCTTGCAAAATTTTGAAAAATGGTATAGAAAAATCAAGAATTTGCCTGGGTGGCGGAACTGGTAGACGCAAGGGACTTAAAATCCCTCGGAGATAATCTCTGTACGAGTTCAATTCTCGTCCCAGGTACCACTTAATCATAAAGGGTTTTGGCCTTTTAACCAAAGCCCTTTATTAAATTACAGCCTTTTCAAACCCAAATTTAAGTTAACATCATTTTACGGGTGATCTTCAGGTTATGGATAAAATTAAAATCATTGGCGGGAACCAACTTTATGGTGAAGTGAATATCAGCGGGGCCAAAAATGCCGCACTTCCTTTAATTGCTTCAAGTATTCTGGTCAATGGTAAAATTACTTTTACCAATGTTCCAGACCTGATGGATATTACCAGCATCAGGCTTCTTTTAGAAGATTTGGGGGCATTCTGCAAGATTTCAAAAGGCTTTCTGGAAGTTGATGGTTCTTCCATCAACAAAATTGAAGCAGAATATGATCTTGTCAGAAAAATGAGAGCTTCTATTCTTGTCCTGGGTCCCCTTGTTGCAAGATTCGGTCATGCAAAGGTGTCTTTACCAGGTGGGTGTGCTATTGGAGCCAGGCCTGTAAACATGCATCTTGCTGGCCTTGAAGCCCTGGGTGCAAGTATCAAGATTGAGCATGGTTATATTGAAGCCACGGCAAGCCGGCTTATAGGTAATGATATCTATTTTGATATGCCAACAGTTACGGGTACTGAAAATTTAATGATGGCGGCTTCCCTTGCAAAAGGAACCAGTGTATTAAGAAATGCCGCAAGGGAGCCGGAGATTGTTGCCCTTGCAGAGGCTTTAAATAAAATGGGTGCAAAAATAAAAGGGGCTGGAACAACCATTATTTCCATTACAGGTGTGAAATCCCTTAATCCGGTTGACATAAGAATAATGCCAGACAGGATAGAAACCGGCACTTTTATGGTAGCCGCCGCTGCAACAGGGGGAGATATTCTCATTAAAGGATGTGAACCAGATCACATTGGTGGTATTATCAATAAGCTAAAAGCCAGCGGCACCATTGTTACACCATTTAAAGACAGCATCAGAATTATCAATGATAAACCCATTAAGAGTGTGGATATTAAAACCCTGCCATATCCTGGTTTCCCAACCGATATGCAGGCCCAGTTCATGACCTTGATGACCATTGCAAATGGAAATAGTATCATTCATGAATCCATTTTTGAAAATCGATTTATTCATGCTAATGAACTCCTTCGAATGGGGGCTGATATTTCAATATCAAGTGGAAATGTTGCCATGGTCAGGGGGGTAAAAAAACTGCAGGCAGCACAGGTGATGGCCTCTGATTTAAGAGCCAGTGCATCCCTTGTTATTGCAGGACTGGTTGCGGAAGGGACAACTATTATTTCCCGAATATATCACATGGACAGGGGTTATGAAGCCATTGAAAAAAAATTTTCAATGCTGGGAGCGCAAATAGAACGAATTTCATAAAATTTTAGGTGAAATCATGTGAAAACATTTTTCAAACCCTTAAGGCCCGCATCCTTTTTTATTTTTATTTCTTTGATGGCAGGGATTTTAGCGGGTAGCATTTCTCCTGATGATAAGACCTTTGTTTTCCCTGCTATTTTTCTCTTGTCTGTCCTTATATGTCTGTCCCTGTATTCTTATAAAAAATTCGCTTTTCTCTTTTTTCTTGGCTTGGTTTTTTGCTGTGGCTATTTTTCCATTCAGATCAAGTTAACCTCTGATTTACCTTCCCATCATATTTCTAATTATCTGGATACAAAAAAAATCAAAGTAACCGGCAGGGTAGTTTCATTTAAAAAACACTATAAAAAAAAATACTCCATGATAGTTTTGGCCCAAGCCATTGAAACAAAAGATAATACAAAAAAAAAGGTCACTGGCAGAATTATATTAAATATTTATGGATTATCAAAAACAACCCCGGAATTTGGGGATTATATCCTGTTTGAGTCTTCCATTAAATCCATACGAAACTTTATGAATCCTGGTGCATTTGATTATAAAAGATTTTTAAAATTAAAGGGAATATATGGTGCAGCTTATAGTGATCCGAACAAAATAAAGATTTTGACACGAACAGATCAAATCGGTTTTTTCTCAAAACAGGTACGTAAAATAGAAAACTTAAGAACAGGTTATTATAATTTTATATTGATCCACGCTAAAGACTTAAAAGCCTCCCAAATAATAGCTTCTTTGATTACCGGGAAAAAAGAAGTTATTTCGCAGGATATGCGGGATTTGTTGTCCAAGGCGGGAATCAGTCACCTTTTAGCTATTTCAGGGCTTCATCTTTCCATTGTCAGTCTCTTGTTTTTTCTTCTTTTTTACCAGGTTTTATCCTTTTTTCCCAGGCTTGCGATTTCAGGAAGATCCAAAAAAATTGCAGGCGTATTAAGCCTTTTTCCCCTGATCGGATACGCCATCTTTTCAGGGTTTTCCCCCTCCACTCAGCGAGCCCTCATAATGATAATGGTTTTATTGTTTTCCTTTGTTTCTGAACGAGAAAAAGATATTATTTCAAGTATTTCAGTTGCAGGAATTTTAATTTTAGCTCTGGACTCTGCAGCTCTTTTTTCCATATCTTTTCAATTATCATTTGTGGCAGTTGTTTTTATTGCAGGCGGTGTCTTTCTGTTAAAAAGACATTTTTTAATGCAAAAGAAAAATATGATTAACAGAATAGGTTTAATGGGTTGCGTTACATTTTTTGCAAGCCTGGGAACCTTCCCATTGACAGCGCATTATTTTAATATGGTGTCTATTATTGCACTGGTATCAAATTTTATTTTTATTCCGATTATAGGATTTATTGTACTGCCCCTGGGCCTCATCTCTTTGGTTTGCTTTTCTTATTTCCCTTTGGTTGCACACTTTATTATCCAATTGTGCACCCAGATTCTTCTGGTTTCGATCATGGTACTAAACTTTATGGTTTGCCTTCCCTTTTCATGGTCACGGGTCACTAATTTGCAATGGAATGAAATAGCAGCTATTTACCTGGTTTTTATTTTATTTTTTTTAGGTTTCAAAGAGCATAAAAAATTATTGATACCCATATTTGTCTTAATTTTTTTATTGGTGGCATTCAATTTTTCAATAAATCAGTTTCAAAAGAAATCTAATTCAAATTTAACGATCACAATCCTGGATGTGGGGCAGGGCAACAGCGCCCTTATTCAAACCCCTGAAGGGAAAAACATACTGGTGGATGGCGGAGGATTTTCTGATATATCCTCATTTGATACGGGAAGATTTATTATTGCGCCCTTTTTATGGCAAAAAGCAATACAATCTTTAGATTATGTTATTTTAAGTCATCCTGAGTCTGACCATTTAAATGGGCTAATATTCATCCTTGACAATTTTGATGTCCAAACTTTAATTAAAAATAATGATCAGAAAGATTCAGAACCCTTTGTCACCCTTATGAAAATTTGTAAAAAGAAAAATATCAGGATATGGAACCCTTTAACCCTGGCAGATCAATTGAATTTTGGTACAATAAAGCTGATCTTCTATGAATCATCCAAAGAAAAATTTAGTAATGATTTTAATAATAATTCTCTTGTTTTTAAACTAATATATAATAAATTTTCAATGTTGTTTGCCGGAGATATTTTACATCACCGGGAAAAAAATTTAAGTATTAATACCGAAATTGACCTTTATTCAGATATACTTTTGTCACCACATCACGGAAGTTCAACCTCAAGCACTAAAGTTTTTCTGGACAAAGTCGCACCCGGGACGATCATAATATCCTGTGGCTGGCAAAATCGATATGGTTTCCCTTCTGATAAGGTTTTAAAAAGATATAAAAAAATGGGAATGCAAATTTTTAGAACGGATAAAGATGGTGCTGTTTTTATATCCAGTGATGGTAACAATTATTCCACAAAAGCCCATATGGTGAGATAGTGCATGAACAAAAACCGCTAATTTTCACGATTATAGCCCTGGGTTCAACCAATCACCATAATAGTATAGCTGAACAAAATATTAAAACAGTTTTTGTACCTCTGGATATTTGCTATAAAAAATTTTACATACCACGTTCCAGGCTGATCGCCTTACGTCCGCTGGATGGACATTGCTACAATCTCTATGATTACTTTCGCTGACCGCCATGAACTCGCTCATTCTTCGCTCAAACACCATGGCGGTTTAACCGCTACAGCAATCAAGAGCTTGTAAGCCATGATCCATAATGCTCCCGTAAGGCAATCACCCTTCCACTGGAAGGTATAGCAAATTTGTAAATGCTTTTTGCAAATATCCAGTTGTACCTGTTTCTGGAAAATGTCAGACAGACAGTTTTTGAGTGTGGGGATATTGTTTTTCTCCAGACTCCATGAGAAACGGCAGTATTACCTTGTTCTTGTTGCCGCCGGAAACATCATAGGTGATACTGACAATGGGTACATTAATTTTTTCTTCAAGTTTCTGAGCCATTGCCTCTGTAATAAGCCCGGCACAACAGAATGCCGGGTTGGTTTGAACCAGCAGTTTTATATCAGGATATTCATTTATGATATGGTGAATTTTTAAGATATTGTCCATGGATTCTCCCGTATGTTCCTGAAGGATGCCATATTCGGAAAGAATATTTTCATAAGAGTCCTTTACTTCAAAAGCAGATTTATTCAAAAAAGGTTCAAAATATTTATAATATTTTTTTTCCATTGCCTGCATGGTGACAAAAAGTGCCCCATTTGAAAATAGACTTAAATATTTTCCCTCCTTAAACCATTTTTTAAAATAAGAATTCGCAATGATTTTGGCATATTTATAGTAAGACGTTGTAATGACCTCGCCACCATTGTCTTCAATAAAATGAACCAGATCCTGATTCATAATATCATTATCTCTAACATAGAGATCTCCGAAAATTCCAACCTTAGGCCTTGATTCAATTCTTGTTTCAATGCCTGAAAACATTTTCATTGCATTTTTTAATGCTTGTTCTTTTGATTCTGATTTTTCAAAAGCATTGCACAGAATTTTCAAGGCTTTTGGAAGTACTTGATCTGTTTCGCCTTTATGGATTTCATAGGGTCTGATTTTGCACCCAATATTTCTTAACAACCCGCCAAACATATAGGCAAAATACGCATTGGTTGATGCTTTGTAAGAAATATCAAATAACGCCAATTGACCTTTATAAATTTCAGATTTTTCAAATCCATTACCATTTTTTTCAAGGATTTTTTTGATATGATAGGGATACATCTTTATATTGCATGCAATGTCTGAAGGATTTAACCATAACACACAATTTGAAGGATCAAGATTATTTTTTTCTATAGTATGAATAAACCCTGCTGCCACTGCATTTAAAGGAATACATTGTCCTGTATTGGTTAGAATGCTTTTTTTCAGGGTTTCATGGGTTTCTTCCATTAAAAGGGCATGGAATCCTTCATTTCTTAAAACAGCAACAATCAGGCTGCCTGAGTATGAATCCCAGTTTGGATAAATAATGGTTTTGTTGTCTATCTTTGATAAGAAATTTGGATGAAGAAGAGAAATATCATGCTTTTTTTCTTTTAAAGTTGAATTGTTATGATTTGTAAATGCACGTACAGCTGCTTCAACCCTTGTCTCATAACCTACACTGGAATCATGCTCATCAAGTTCCAGTACAAGATAGGGCTTATTATAAGTTTCCATAATCTTTTTAAAATAGTCGATACCAAAAGAGTCTGGTGCGCACTTAAACGAGCTGATATATACAGGATAAAGATGATCACTGGTTGCAACGATATATGCTGCTTGAAGAATTTGTGCAATATATTTCCAGTGAATCTCTTTTAACAAAGGGTCGATTTGGGAAAAATCCCGGGTTTCAAAATCAAGCATATCCTGAAAAAAAGTTTTTATACCAAGATTTTCAAAAAGTTGGGGGATATTATTGTTCATTGTTTTTGTCAAAACAGTGTAAGGCCTGCCTAAAAGAATAACATTAATATCTGAACCTTTGGTTTTGTATTGCTGATATAAAGCTTTCCAGTTTAACTGATTATTCTCTTTAAATTTTACTGCACTGTCATAAGCGGCTGAGATATCGAAAAAAGAAAACAAAAAGTCAGCAGATATTTTTTTTAAAGATGTATATAATTCCAGCTTGGTATGAAAATTAGTATAAAGATATTTAATAATGGGTGATATTATCTTTTTTTTATCAAAATCCAAAATACAGGATATGATTGAAGGTGCAAACTGAGTATAGTAACAATGCTGCCTGCGGCTATCTTTTCCATCTGATTTTTCTTCAAAATAGAATGGCAGAAATATATAGTCTGCTTTGTCCATTAAATACTGAATGTGACCGTGTAAAGCCACTACAGGGGCACAAAATTCAGCATTTGCAACCATTTTCCCTGATTTTACCGGGTCTTTTAGTTCTGAACTTGTTATTACTTTAATTCCAAGGCTGGAAAAAAAGTAAACCCAGAACTCATAATCTTCAAAAAGATGAAGGCCGTGGGGAATACCAATGGTGAAATCATGTTTGATTATTACTTTTTCAGGCTTCTGGGTTGCTTGTTTTCTTATTTTTAACAGATCATAATTGTTCTTTTTAGGAATCATTTTGTTTGTCTGATAATCCCTGCCGCACAAGAAACCATATGCAATGGTTTGGTCCCCTATGTCTGCAATGGTTAATTTGCAGTTATTTGTGCATAATTCACAAGTTTCCTGGCGTACTGGAATTTTTTGTTTCCATAAGTCAAATCCTCTAAAAGCCGTGGTCTTGATTTGTTTATCCTTTAATAACAAGGCCACGCCAAGGGCACCTGTCAAATGACAATATTTTGAGACATGAATGGGTTTCTTTAATTTTTGCTCAAATGCCGCAACAAGTGCCTTGTTTTTGGCTGTTGCACCTTGAAAAAGAATACAATTTCCTATCTTACCGATATTGCCAACTTTGGTCAGATAGTTATCTCTTACAGAATGTAAAACAGAGGCAAGAATTTCATTTTTCTGATAACCCTGGGCAAAATAATAGTTAATATCTCTTTCCATAAAAACAGTACATCTGTCACTGGCTACTGGCGAAGACACTCCTTCAGTTTGCTCAGAATATTCAGCTAGGGGACAATCTAATTTTAAGGCCTGCTCTTCTATAAAACTTCCTGTTCCAGCAGCACATACTGTGTTCATAACAGAGGAGGTGACCATACCGTGTTTAAGCAAGGTAAATTTAGCATCCTGTCCCCCGATTTCAATAATTGTGTCTACATCCTTGTTTAAATTAACAGCTGCTGTTGCATGGGCTGTTATTTCATCTGGTTCAATATCCGCACCAATAATTTTACCACTGATTCTTCGTCCTGAACCTGTTGTACCACATCCTTTGATTTTGATTTCAATTCCATAGGCTTTGAAAAATAGTTCATGGGCTTTGAAAATCTTTTGAATGGCCATCACAGGCCGTGATGCCGTTTTTGTATAAAATCCGGCAATGGATATTCCTTCATGATTGATGAGGATGCTTTTGGTGCTTGTTGAACCTACATCAAGACCTAAATATCCTTGTGTTGTCGAAATTTCAATTGGATTCTGATAAATATCAACTTCAACATCTTCAATAACATCGGAGGAAAAGCAGTTAAAATCTGGAAATTGTGAAAGCTTAAGTTCAAGGCCTGGATATGATAGAAGGCTTTCTTTTTTCGTTGAAATGAAAAAATCATTTATTGACAAAAACTTTTTTTTATCAAAGGTTTTCTTAAGAGCCATGTCATCCAGCAAGCAGAGAGCAGCACCTATAGCACCATAAAAAATTGAGTTTAAATCATTGATAAATCCATAACCAGTGATCATTTCAAGATGATTTTTAACAGAATAATTTTGAGAAACACCACCGGAAAAAATAATTTTTTCCCCAACATGTTTATATTTAAAAAGGGTGTTGGAAATATTTTTTGCAAGGCCATAACAAAGACCATCGCAGATTTGTTCAATGCTATACCCTTCCTGTTGGGCATGGATCAGATCTGTTTTGGCAAAAACCGCACACCGGGTTGCAATATCAGGTATTTTTTTAGAATTTAAAAGGGCTTTTTGGCTAAGTTCCTGGGATCCTCCCAGCAGGTTTAACCTTCTGGCCTGTTGATCAAGAAAACTTCCTGTGCCGGCTGCACAGGAAGTGTTGTGTTTGGTGCCAATATAATTTTGATTTCCATCAAACCGGCTCAATGAAAATTTTTCACCGCCAATGTGTAAAATTGCGTCAAATATTCTATAATAATACTTAACTGCCCTTATGATCGTCAACTGCTCATCATAAGACTGGTTTATTTTAATAAAAGAAGGGGTGGAGTCTGTGGCAGCAACATAATTTATATTTTTTATATCAATCTTCCCGATTAATTTTGAAAGGCATTGTTTTACTTCGCCATGATGGGAACAAGTGTCTTTATGAACAATATTCCCTTTATAATTTAGCACTGCGATATGAATAGACACAGATCCCACATCAATACCTATAATGTTTGATAAAGATGCCATGATTATAGCTTTTCCTTTATATGATTCCAGAATTCAAAAACACCTTTAAACCAACCCTCTAGAAACATTTGTTCATGATCAATGGGACCTGAATTTGATTGTTTTGCAAGTTCGGTAGATTGATAAATTTTATCAAAATAATCCCTCATTTTGGTATCAGAGATTAATTCATACGTGCCATTAAATTGCAATACGTATAAAAGATCTTCATAGTGTGCTGTTTTTGCCCATTGCAGTCCTTCTTCTTTACCCAGTTTATAATATTGTTTTTCCCAAATTAATTTTTCCTGCTTTAATCGTTTAATAATTTCAGACATATTATAGTCTTTTGAAAAACGTTTTTGAAATTCTTCTTTTTTCTGGATGGCATCTGTAACTGTTTCTTGAAACATTTTTGAAAAATTAAAAGATGTCCGCCACTCTTTGAGCTTTTCATGAAGCAAATCAGGAATACTTAATGTTATTTTTTGAGCCATTTGTTTATCCTGTCCTGTTTGTATTAATAAAATATTAAGAAAAAATTTTATTAATACGTATATGTTTTTTAAATACGTGTCAATATTTATTTATAGAGGAGACATTGGATAAAACAAATATGAATTAAAATAGCAAGATGCTTGAATTTCGTCCGTTTTAGAGGTATACAGGAACACCATGTTAATTAAATCCATTGAGAAATTCGGTAAAAAAATTTTAAGCCTGCTTGAATCTATGGGCAGGGCAATTCTTTTTTTCTTAACCGGCATGATGCATATTTTTACCCTGCCAGTTCAGTTTGCCAAAATTATTGACCAAACATGGTTTATTGGATCCAAATCTATTTTTGTTATTATTTTGACCGGACTTTTTACGGGCATGGTACTAGGGCTTCAAGGGTATTATTCCCTGGTCAAAGTTGGCTCAGAAGCAGCCCTTGGTGCTGCAGTGGCTTTGACCTTGATTTCAGAATTAGGGCCTGTTTTTACAGCTATTATGGTCACAGCAAGGGCAGGCTCATCCATGGCCGCAGAAATTGGTATCATGAGGATTTCAGAACAGATAGATGCTCTTAAAACCATGCATATAAATCCTGTCAGATTTTTGTTTTCACCACGTATTATTGCTGCTGTTATCAGTTTCCCATTGCTCACGGCACTCTTTGATGTTGTCGGCATCATCGGTGGATTTATTTCCGGCTCCATTATGCTGGGCATAAATCAACATGTATATATGGACACTGTTATTCAAAGTATTAAAATACATGATATTAACCTGGGATTTTATAAGGCATTTGCTTTTGCTGTAGTTACCACCACAATATGCTGCTACCGCGGTTATTATACACATTTATACAGTGGTTTTGGCGCCAGAGGGGTCAGTTTGTCAACAACCAATGCAGTTGTTCAGTCCTGCATTTCCATCTTTGTTTTTGACTATATCATTACGTTTTTCTGGATATAAATATGACTATCCCTTTAATACAATTTATAGATGTGAGTAAAAGTTTTGGAGCATCTCCTGTTTTAAAAGGGCTTAATTTGTCTATCTATACAGGTGAGATTATAGTCGTCATCGGGAAAAGCGGGACAGGCAAGTCTGTATTGTTAAAACATATTATCGGACTTGTACAGCAGGATTCAGGTCAGATACTTATTGAGGGCAAACCTCTGTCTCAGCTATCAGCCGTAGACAGAAAATCTTTTTACAGAAAATTAAGCTATATGTTTCAAGATAATGCTTTGTTTGATTTCATGAGCATATATGATAATATTGCCTTACCCTTGATGGAAGATTCAATATTTCCAAAACACCAGGTAAAAAAGAAAGTTTTAGAGCGGATGGAGCAATTGGGTTTGATTGGTATAGAAGAAAAATTTCCTGCACAGCTTTCCGGAGGTATGCGAAAAAGGGTGGCACTTGCAAGGGCGCTTGTGATAGATCCTAAAATTGTTCTTTTTGATGAGCCAACAACCGGTCTTGATCCAGTAAGGAAGAAAAAAGTCCATTCAATGATTCAGGAATATCAGAAAAAGTTTGAATTTACGGCTGTAATTGTGAGCCATGATATCCCTGAAATTTTTAATGTGGCGCAACGAATTGCCATGCTGGATGAGGGCACTATAAAGTTTGAGGGCTCAAAAAAAGATATCCTGGATTCGCACAGCAAAATTTTAAATGACTTTATTGAAGGTAAAGACGTTTAAAACTAAGGATCAGGGATGATCTATTTAAAGGAAACCCATGAATAAAAGAAAAATTGAATTTTATGTAGGACTTTTTGTCAGTATTGGCATATTGTGCACTGGATACCTTTTTATTGTTCTGGGAGAAATAAGTCTTGTTCGTGATAAACAATACCAGGTATATGCTTTTTTTACTTCTGTCTCAGGGCTTAAAACAGGTGCAAAGATTGAAATGGTAGGTGTGCAAATTGGTACAGTTTCCAAGGTCAGTATTGATAAAGAACGCTTGCTTGCAAAAGTAGAATTTCGTATTGATAAAAATATTGAACTTTCCGAAGATGTCATCGCATCGGTTAAGACGTCCGGTATAATAGGGCAAAAATACATTGATATTCTTCCCGGAGGTTCTGATATCATGATTGAACCAGGAGAGGAAATATTCAATACTGAATCCTCCCTTGATATTGAATCTCTTGTCAGGAAATTCATTTTTAATACAGAGAATAAATAGGGCTTAATTTGATTATAATTTTGTTTTAAATGTTGATTCTAGATAAATAAAAGGAAATTCTCAATAATGGAGAAAAAATATTCTTTTTTGATTTTAGCAATACTTTTTATCCTGGTATCGACTGGTTCTGCCCAGGATAATTCCATTATCAAGCAGGTTTTATCTGAAGATATTGCTTCCAGGTCTTTTTATCCATCACATAATCCAGATGGAATACTGATGGCTAAAAGTACACTTTCAATAACTAAAGATGATGAACTGGACAAAGAGCTTCTTAAAGATTTTGATGATTCCCCTGAATCTGAACCCATTTTTGATCCCCTCTATCATTTTAATTATCTTATGTATTCGGTTAATGATTTTTTATATTTTCAAGCAATAAAACCCATTGCTAAAGGTTATAAAACTATTATGCCTGCTCCTGTACGAAAAGGGGTAAGAAATTTTTTTCATAACCTTGTTTTTCCTGTTCGATTCGCCAACAATATTTTACAGGGTGAAATCAAGGATGCAGGAACTGAGATTGGAATTTTCTTAATCAATTCAACTATTGGTGCCCTTGGATTTGCCCAGGTTGCGCAAAACAAATTTGATCTTCATACAGCCAATGAGGACCTAGGCCAAACCCTTGGTTCCTATTCCATTGGTAATGGATTTTATCTGGTGCTTCCCATATTAGGTCCGTCAACGCTAAGGGATGTGGTCGGACTTGTTGGCGATTATTTTTTAACTCCGGTCAATTATGTGGAACCATGGGCATTGTCAGCCGGAATTAAAGCTTATGATACGATAAATACAGTCTCATTTCACATAGGGGATTATGAAGCCCTAAAGGCAGCTGCTCTGAATCCTTATGCAGCCATACGAAATGCCTATATCCAAAACCGCAAAGAAAAAATAAAAGAATAGATTTAGAATTTAAACAAATCTTTTCGTCGATAGGGTAGAAAATATTTCATCTTATGGGATCTGATTTCATTTAATATGGTTTTTTCTATATTGATAATATGGATTCCTTCTGTTTCATCGATTGATTTGTAGAGTACATTGCCATCCGGGCCTATGAATATGCTTATCCCCGGGAAAAAAAGACCTTTGGCATTATCGCCGGTTTGATTGCAGGCGGCAATATAAACACCGTTGTCAAAGGCCCTTGCTCTCAGATGACGAACCCAGGAATCGTGTTTTTCCTGTGAACTGCCCCTGGGTGATGCATGGGGGATGAAAATCACATCGATTTTTTTTAAGGCCATGGCCAGTGATAATTCCGGGAAATGGGCATCATAGCAAAGCTGGATACCAAACTTAAGTCCTTGTGATTTAAAAATTTTGATTTTATTTCCTGGAGTAAAGTATTTTTTTTCAAATGGTGCAGTATGAATTTTTCTATATATTTCAAAGGATCTTTCTGGGGTAAAAACCAGGTGTGATGCATATATTTTTTTATCTGGTGTTTTTTCTGCCAGCCCAACCAGAATCGTTAATTCAAAATTTTTGGCCAGTCTTGAAAACACGTTCACCATATTATCCTGGTTAATGGGTCTTGAAATATTTATTATATCGGGGCCGGCAGCATAACCGGTCAGGTTCATTTCAGGAAAAACAATAATTTTCGCACCTTTTTGGATGGCTTTTGTTATAAATAAAAGGGTGGACTCAAGATTTTGTTCAAAATTGCCAGCAATGCAATTTTGAACAATAAGAGCGACTTTAATTGTTGTCATAATTTAAAATTTGCACTGATTTTAAAAACTTTTGTTGCCGGCAGATTGAGTATCGTCTCAACATTGGTTGCTTTTTTTATTTGTTGAAGACTGTCATTGATGATTTCAACAGAAGAGGCGATAAATGTAAACCAGATATTAAATTCATGTTCTCGTTTGTAATTGTGAGTAACCCCTGAATATGCATTCACTGTCTTTGTAAATAACTCTATTTTATCATAAGGTACCTTGGCAGCACAAAGGGTTGAATGGTATCCAAGCCTGTCAGGGCTGAAATTTCCACCAATCCGCCTGATAAGCAAGTCTTCTTTCATCTGATTAATCCTTTGGATCAACTCATCTTCCTTAAGACCCAGTTTTTGGGCAAGAATTTTATAGGGTCTGGAATCAATAGGGAAATCAACTTGAATGTTATTAAGGATCTCTCTATTTTTATCATTAATTGCCGCCATGCCTTAACTCCTTGAAATAAAACATAAAAGGCCCTGCACTTATCATGCAGAGCCTTTAAAACTAATACAAATATCAAATTCTGGTTTTACTATACACATCCGGTTGGTTTTGGAAGACCGGCCATTTTACATGCACCTTTTCCAGGTCCTGAAGGGAAAAGTTCATAGATATGTTTTAATTTAAACTTGGTTAGCTTGGAAAGAACTCGAACCATTGGAGCAATACCATTTTTTTCATAATAATCTTGGAGAACTTTTATAAGTGCCCAATGTTCATCAGTAAGCTCTTCGATACCTTCCTGCCCTTTTACATAGTCAACCCATTCATCACAATATGTATTGTAATCAAGAAGAAATCCATCTTCGTCTATTTCGAAAGGTTTCCCATTGAACTCAATTGTCGCCATTTAAAATTACCTCCCATAAAAAGTTTATTTTACTATCATTTTAAGACAAACCGTCTTAGTTTCAATAATTGAAACCATAACATATCTTAAGCAATGGTTATTTGTCAATATAAAATAAAACCGGTTTAATATTCTTTAGGGGTTTGATTAATCTGTTCAAGAGTAAAGACTGGACCATCTTTACAAACAAGTTCTTTCCCTATATTGCATCTACCGCACATGCCGATTCCACATTTCATTCTGTTTTCAAGTGACATGATAATTTGATGTTCCTTGTATCCAAGCTGGGTCAAGGACGGCTGGGTAAATTTAATCATGATGGGTGGCCCGCAGATAATGGCATATGTGTCCTTATCTGCCTTTGGTGCATTCTGTTCAACAATCTGAGGAACAAATCCTTTATGGTATTTCCAGTTTGGATCATCTGTTCCATCAACTGTTATATGCATGTTGATATCACTTCGTTTTTCCCATTCAAACAGTTCCTCTCTATAGAGCAACATGCCGGGAGACCTTGCACCATAGACCACATCAATATTCTTGAATTTACTCCTGTTACTCGGATCAAGCATATATACAATGGATGATCTTAAAGTTGTAAATGCAAATCCTCCACCAATGATGACAACATTTTTATTTTCCAATTTGTCCCAGGGATACCAATTACCCAATGGACCCCTGATTCCCATGATATCTCCAACCTTCATATTATGAAGATAGGAGGTAACAACACCTGTTCTAAATACAGTAAATTTAACAAATCCTTTTTCAACCGGGGAAGATGCAATCCCGATGGGTATTTCTCCAACACCAGGTATTGATAATTCTGCAAACTGTCCGGCCTGGTAAGAAAATTTTTCTTCATCCCCTTTATTGAGAAAAACAAATTTAAATGTCTTAAGAGATTTATCCTCAGTTGCAATTTCTATATCATCAATGCGAACTGGATACGGTATATAGGGATTTTCCATGGTTCCTCCTTTGTTCGCTAATTTTGTTTCTCATATGCGTTCATCATATTGCACACTTCACGGATATCGATATTGACTGGACAGCTTTTGACACACCTGCCGCATCCGACACACATGATTCCCTGGTCGTATTTATCAAGAAAATATTTCAGTTTATGCATGAATCTTTGCCTGACTCGCTGAACTTTGGTGCCCCTTGGGTTATGACCGGTGGCATGGCGGGTAAACAAAGGGGACATGCAGGTGTCCCAATTTCGGAATCGGAAGGCTTGCTTTTGTCTGGCCTCATCCTGGATATCAAAGCACCAGCAGGTAGGGCAGACATATGTGCAGGTTCCGCAGTTGATACAGGAAAACGCCAGATCATCCCAGAAGTCAGCTTCATGGAGATCAAGAATTGTTTTGTCTTTAAGTTTGTTGATTTCCACACGGGATGTAATATTTTTTTCAGCTTCTTTTCTTAATATATCAAACAATACCTGGCTCTCTTTTTCATCAGCCATTGTATCAAACCCGCAGGTAATTGCAAAAGCATCTCCCTTTGGGGTGAGAATCTTTGCCAGGTAATGGTCATCAAGGTCTGCCAGAAGTATGTCAAGATCATCTTCGCAAAAGGGTCCGGTTCCAACAGAGGTGGAAAAATCAAAGGGCCCTGGTCTGGTAATACCAAGTCCCACAAAGACAGTGACATCATAGGCATCACACCAATAGGGATCTTGAAACTCTTTGGTGTCAAAGTTGAGTTTAACTAGTGCAATAGCTTTTGCATCATAGGGCCGGATGCCCAGAACTGCACGGGGTGAATAGTCATTTTCCGCTCTTTTCATGATATGGTGATCTTCAAGCGATTCATCCAGGCTGGCAGACAAAATTTTTTCTGTCTGGGGAAAAAGAACAGATTTTGCCGACATGACAGATTCATAATATCCCATGTCCGGCTGAACATCTGAATCAAGTTTTTTGATCAGACACCCGTTTTCATCTTTAACCGGGCCAAAAAGTTGATATGTCTCTCTGGATTTATCAATCCCTTTGGTCCAGTTATTTTTATCAATTGTTATGAACTTCATTGTATACCCTTTTTGTTTATTTGATAAAATCATCAGGATCTTCCGGTCTATATGTATCCAGAGGAGGACGTTTTATCATATCAAGGCCGGCTTCCCAGCCAAATAGTTGTAAAACGTCTTTGTTCAGCTTCCTTGTAAAATCCCTGACATTGATGCCCATGGGGCAGGCTTCAACACAGGCCCCGCAATCAGTACACCGTCCAGCGCAATGGAAGGCCCTTAAAAAATGAAAGGTATTCACATCTGTCTTATCCTGGCCCTTGCCCACCCATTGGGGATCAGATTCATCCACAAAACAAGTAGGGCAATAACACAAGGGGCATGCATTTCTACAGGCATAACACCTAATACAATTTTTTGTCAGATTTTCAAAATGGTTCCATTTAGCATCTTCATCCAAAGTTTCAATTTGATCAACGTCTGGAAAAAGATTGTCAAGCTTTTGTTCTTCCACAAGGTCTGCTGCCAGGACATCATAGAGCACTGGATTTTTATGAGTGCAATAAAAGCAGTTTCCCTTTAAATAATCCTGTTTTTTCAGGGTTTGTGTTTTTAATAGTGATGAAACAGTCAAGGTGTCGTTGTCTTCTGAAAACTCAAGAATTTCATCTTCAAAAAGTGCAGCAATTTTGGGTTTGTCCACCATGCCTGTGCAGGGCACTCCAATAATGTAAATCTGGTCTCTTTGAATCTGGTTTTCAACAATATGGGTGACAATATTTCTATCATCACATCCTTTCGTGACAACCGCTATTTTGCCTTTTCCCTTGGAAACGTAATTGGCAAGGTTAAGTCCGCATGTTGAATTAAAAACAAGTTTATTCACATCTTGTTTTTTTTGAATGGCAATAGGACTTGTTGCCATGGGAATGGTTCCCTTTGCAAAACCAATCACTTTTTCCACCTCACCTTTTTCAAGGAGGTCAGCAGAAAGCTCCCTTATTTTTTTTATACAGGTATTCATAAAAATTACCTTTATTAATTATAGTCCTTTACAAATTTTTTATTTAGTCCAAGCCCTTTTACCTTATCTGAAATCTCCTTGACCACATCCACAAATTTGGTGGCTTCTGCCGAAGAGATCCAGGAAAAATGGACCCTGTCCCTTTCAATTCCCATGTGCTCCAGAAGATTTCCCATTAAAGCAAATTTCCTGCGTGCATAATAATTACCATCCAGGTAATGACATTCTCCAGGATGTCAGCCCGACACCCAGACAGCGTCTGCACCTTCTCTTAAAGCAGACAAGATAAATTTAGGACTCATTCTTCCTGTGCAGGGAATTCTGATAACCCGGATATCGGCAGGATATTGCATCCTGCTGACGCCTGCAAGATCAGCTGCACCATAACTGCACCAGTTACAAAGGAAGCTGGTTATTTTTATTTTATTTTCACTCATTAATCATATCTCCCTATACAGTAGCTTTTGCTGCATTTCTTTCATTTTCTGTGCCTGCTTTATTTTTATCACAAGTTTGTGTTTCATTGTCAGTCTCATCATTCTGAGCAAATATCTGGGCAAATATCTGATTGTTATCAAAACCTTTAAGATGTATTGCTCCTGATCTGCAGGAACCAACGCACAGTCCGCATCCTTTACAAAGAACAGGATTGATTTGTGCTTTTCCCTCATATCGCCCCTCATTGGTAAAGGACGGGGCGGAAAATGGACAGATGGACACACATACACCGCATGAACTGCATATCTCCTGGTTAACCATTGCAATGGTACCATCCATATTCATTGTCTTTTTAGCAAGAAGCGTGACCGCCCTTGTAGCCGCTGCCTGGGCCTGGGATATTGATTCGTCAATGGGTTTAGGTGCATGGGCAAGCCCGCAGATAAACACTCCATCTGTTGAACAGTCAACAGGTTTAAGTTTTGCATGGGCTTCCATGAAAAAACCATCAGCATTTTGTGTGACTTTATACATAGCCGCAAGTTTATTTCCTTTTTCCGGAACAATGGAAGAGGCCAGAATAATTAAATCACCCTTTATCTGCATTTTTCTTCTAAGGGAAGTATCTGAAAAAAGTACCTGTAGTTGATCGTTTTCAGCAGTCACTTCCAGTTCTTGTTCAAAATCAAATTTGATAAATTGTATTCCTTTGGTGCGGGCTTGTGTATAAAGATCTTCCCTTAATCCAAATGGTCTCATATCGCGATACAGTATAAAAACATTCATTTCAGGGTTTATTAATTTTAATTTCAAGGCGTTTCTGATGGATTGAGTACAGCATACTTTCGAACAATAGGGCCGCTCCGGTATCCGTGAGCCCACACATTGAATAAAGACCGCCGTGTTAGTGGATTTCAGATCTTCATCACTATTTAAAAGTTTTTGATCCAGTTCAAGCCCGGTTATAACACGGTCATCTTCTCCATAAAGATGCTCCTCAGGCTTTAACTCTGAAGCACCGGTACAAATAATTGTTATGCCGTGCTTCAGCGTTTCAGTGTCACCATTTTTGTTGATATGGGTTTCAAAATTTCCAACAAATCCATCCACATTGGTTATTTCAGTATTCAGGTGAATATCAATCAACGTACTGTCTTTAACAGACTTTATCATTGCAGATAGATGACTCTGAATATCTTCACCCTGCCAGGTTTGATACAGGTTGTTTGCCTGACCACCAAGCTTGTCTTCCTTTTCCAGAAGGTGGGTGTGATATCCTTGATCGGCAAGTGTCTTTGCAGCTATAATGCCTGCAACACCACCACCTATAACCAGTCCTGACTGATGGATTTCAAGGGTGGGTTCTTTTAAGGATTCATGCAGGGCAACCTTGGCTGTTATCATCCTGACCAGGTCTTTGGCTTTTTGGGTCGCTTTTTGCGTCTCTTTAGCATGTATCCATGAACATTGGTTCCTGATATTGGCCATATCAAAAAGATATTTATTAATGCCTGCATTTGTCAATGTCTCCTGGAACAGACCCTCATGAGTTTTGGGTGTACAGGCGGCTATGACAACCCGGTTTAATTGTTTTTCCTTTATAATATTTGTAATAGCATCCTGGGTATCCTGGGAACAGGAAAACATATTCTCCTGAGCGAATTCAACATAAGGGAGTTTTTTAGCCATTTCAACAACAGCAGGCACATCAACTACGCCGGCAATATTGGTCCCGCATCTGCAAACAAAAACACCGATTCTCGGGGCTTCTCCTGTTACATTAATTTCTTCAGGGATCTCTTTGGTTTTTGTAAGAGACCACCTTGAATCCATGAGGTCTATGCCTGCCATACCTGCAGCAGCACTGGATTCAATAACAGAAGAAGGAATATCTTTTGGGGCTTCAAAAGCACCGCAGATAAAAATGCCGGGTTTTGATGTCTTGACCGGTTCAAAACTATTGGTGGTGACAAAATTATAGTGATCAAGGCTGATATCCATTTTGCCTGCAAGGTCAATTGCTTCATTTCCAATGCACAGTCCAACGGATAAGACCACAATATCAAAGGCTTCTTTTTGTCTGATTCCAGCTTCATCTATGTAATTAATAATTTGTGTACCCGTCTCTGGATCAGGATCAATATTTGTGATCTTGGATTTAATGAATCTTATTCCAGATTCATCTTTGCCCCTGTTATAGAAATGTTCATAATCCTTGCCATGGGTCCTGATATCCATATAGAAAATAGCAGTATCCAGAGGATCATGACTATGTTCCTTGGCAAGCATTGCTTCTTTTACAGCATAGGTACAGCAGACTGAAGAACAATATCCATTGGAACCCAGGTGATTGTCTCTGGAACCTATGCATTGCAGCCAGGCAATTTTTGTTGGCTCTTTTTTATCAGAAGGCCGTACCAGGTGTCCTTCGTAAGGGCCAGCAGAAGAAAGGATCCGTTCGAACTCAAGGCTGGTTACAATGTTTTTAGATTTATTATATCCATAAACATCGTGCTCACCTGGGTCATAAGGTTTGCAGCCCGAAGAGATAATAACAGAACCCACATTCAAAGTGATATCTTTTTGCTGATCCTCATAATTGATTGCATTAGTTGGACAGGTTTTTTCACATATCTGACATTTCCCCATGGTCAGGAAAATACAGTTTTTTGCGTCAATTGAATATTTTAAAGGCACGGCCTGGGGGTATTTTACATAAATTGCTTTTCGTTTTCCAAGGCCTTCTTCATATTCATTGTTAACTTTTTTCGGACATTTTTCAGCGCACAAGCCACAGGCAATACATTTATCCATGTCAACAAATCTTGGATGCTGAACAATATCGACTTTAAAGTCGCCTGCTTCACCAGAGATATTTTTAACTTCAGATAAGGTTAGAAGTTCAATATTTATATGCCGGCCGACCTCGACCAGTTTTGGTGAAATAATTCACATGGCACAATCATTGGTTGGAAATGTCTTGTCCAATTGAGCCATAATCCCGCCAATGGAAGGAGACCGCTCCACAAGATAGACGTAAAATCCTGAATCAGCAGCATCAAGTGCTGCCTGCATGCCGGATATTCCACCTCCAACGACCATTATTGAACCGATTTTTTTTACTGACATTTTTTCTCCTGTAAACAACCTGACTTTAATATTTTTTTATAACAAATCTTTATTCAACACTTTGAGTTTCTTTTTTTATCGCCTTTTTCTTAATCAATTCTTTTTCTTTAGATGTTTTCTTTTTTGGTTTTTTTTCTTTTTGTGCTTCAGTGTCAAAAAGCTTGGAATAAATTTGATTCAAATGTTCATTATCCTTATTATCCGGGCTGGCAATCCCCAATTCTTCTTTTCCAATTCCCAGACGAAGTCCTAAAAGCTGTGTATAAAGTATTGATGGAAGGTTGTATTCTTTATCTCTTTTTAAAACAATCTGATCCTGAATTTTATCAAATTGCATATGGCACCAGGGGCAGGCCACACAAATAAAATCAGCACCAGCTTTTTTGGCATTTCCAAGTTTTTTTTCAGTAAGGTCATAGGATAAATTATCATTAATCCCAAGGACAGGTGCCCCGCAGCAATCCAGTTTGCCAGGCCAGTCAATGCTTTTTGCCCCGGTAATATTGACAAGGTTATCAAAAATTGATGGGGCGACCGGATCATCAAATTTCATTATTTCAGAAGGACGAAGGGCATGACAGCCATAATGGGTGGCTATTTTAAGATCCTTATAATGATCTATGATTTTTTTATTCAGTTCATCAATTGTAATGTCATTGTGCAATATAGATAAATAGTGTGATATTGAAGATGTCCCATTATATTTGAGGCCTTCTTTACCAAGGATTTTATTAATATTAACTTTTAATTCATTATCCTCTTTTAAAAGTGCATTGGCTTTTTTAAGGCTTCCAAAACAGCATTGGCAAAGGGTCAGTATATCTTTGCCCGCATTTTCAGCTAATGCAATATTTCTGGCCGATGACAGAATCCATGCGTTTTGATCTGTATTTTTCAAAGGATAACCGCAACAATTGAAATCTTTGATATCAGCAATATCAATATTTAATTTTTCCAATACAGCTCTTGCTGACATTTCGTATTGCCCAACTTTTGCCGGTATGTTACATCCGATAAATAATGCGAATTTTTTCATATTTTTTCCATTGCCATACTAGTAAAATGGTGAAATTTTTTTAACAAGTTTCATATATTTATATAATCATAGAATACGTCATCACTCTTTTTGCGAGTAAAAACAATCTTTGGCTACTTTGTTTTTAAGTTCATAAAAGATATCAGTTACTTTAACATTCTGGGGACAGTGTTCCTGGCATTGATAACAGGTGACGCAATCCCACAGCATATTAGATCCCAGTGCAAGATTTTCAAGGCCAAGACCTATTGATCTCATCATTTGGTGAGGAAGCAGGTCAAGAACCTGTTCTGGTTTTTCATAATTCATGACCACAGGACAGACATTGGTACAGTTTTCACATGAAAAACAATAGGCAAATGTAGCATCATGAAAAGCCGGTTCTTTATTGTCCTTCAATTCATTGCTCGTATCGGTCAAAGACAGGACATCTTCTGAATGGCTCTTTTTTTTGTACTTAGAAGCGATAATACCCCTGGCATGTTTGGCCGGCATATCAGCAAGGGTGGCACCAAAATCGTCTTGATTATAAGTACGATTATATGAATAAGGTGACAATACAAGGGATGTGATCGATGCCCCGGACCTGATAAATTCCTCTCTGACATCATACCAGAGTTCCTTAAGGTTTATTCCGGCCGGACAGACAACCGTGCACCTGTCACAATTTGAACAAAGAAAAATACCTTCCTGAATTGCCATAAATTTTGATGAGCCAAGGTCTTTGGTTTTAAAATACTGCCGAAGGGAGACCATTCTTTCAGATGGCAGGATGTTCACATTATTTTTAACATCATAGGCTGGGCCTTGTGAGCAAGTTTTACTACAGGTGTTACAATGAACACATGCATCCAGTTCAATAAGCTGACGTGTGGCAATATTCAAAGGATCTGATTTGTCTCTTTGCATTATCGCATTGGTGATTAAACTTACTGGAGTTGTTATCATATGAAGCATTTTGGTAAAGGGTAAAAGCGCAAGACCGATAAAGCAGGCAAGTATATGAAAATAATATAAAATATTTACCATACCCATGCTATCCAGAAGACCTCCCACGGGTTTCATCATTTTTGACATTGCATACCCGGCAAATGCTGCTTGTGGCCTTGTATGACAGTCAATGCAGCTCTCATTATGGATTTCTTCACCAGCCGCAAGGGTTTCTGAAGAAATCTGCTCTATAATAATATTGGGAGAGACAAGCCCATAATATTTTACCCAGTACGCTTCCAAAGCAAGGATATCTTCTTTATAATCAAGGGCTGAAAAATCTTTTTCCATGTTTTGAAAATCGGTATGGGAAATAATTTTTGCCCCTTCTAAAAAAAATCCGGATAGAATAATGATAGCGACAATAAAAATGGCATAGATATCTTTTTTATTGGTATAAAGCCTGTGGATTTTCATAAAAAACCGACGGCAAATGGCAATGATAATTCCAACCAAAACCATAAAACCGAAAAAATCTCTCAGGAACATAAACGGATTTACAGTTGAATAATAATAAGAGAAAATTTTTTCAGACACAACCGACTCCAGGGCGTGCATAAAGAACAGCAGTATAAACCCCCAGAAAATAAGCATATGCATTACCCATCTTAAAACATCCTGTTTCAGGATTTTATATTGGAAAAGCACATCAAGAATGAATATCTTCAGTATAATTATAATTTTTGTACTAAAAATAACGCCGGGCATTGCTTTTAAACTTGAAATCAATCTTTTGGAAAAAAAGGAATTTTGCGCTTGAATTCCGATTTTGCATGAAAACCATTGGACAATTTTAAAAATCATTCCAATAGCAAATATTATAAGTGACAAATTAAACAAAAGATCAAAAGTCATAAACCCGTTCTCCTAAATCCACAGACCGCGTAATAATTTATAAGTATTAAGTATTTTTATTGGTTCTCACCAGTTATGTTTGTTATGTCTTACTTCTATTGCAAAAAAAATTTAATACCGCGTGAATACCACACACACAAAAATAATAAAAGTGTTATCAACTTAAAAAAAATATAAATATAAATTTTATATTCAATTAGCACAAATTGAGTTATAAGGGTATCAAACAAGGCTTGTCAACAATTATTGAACGAGTGTAAACATTGTTTATGAAGAGAATTATTGTCATCTGCGGGCCCACTGGAATCGGTAAAACTTCTTTTGCCATCTCAGTTGCCCGGCGGTTTAATGGAGAAATCATCGGTGCTGATTCAATGCAGATTTACAAACACATGGATATCGGCACTGCCAAACCAGGTCCTGAAGAATTAAAACTGGTAAGGCACCATCTTGTTAATTTGGTTGATCCCAAAGAGGATTTTGATGCTGGCAAGTTTGTTAAAGCTGCCGATAAAGCCATTGAAGATATTAGTGCCCGGGGAAAAATTCCCATTATTGCTGGTGGTACAGGACTTTACATCAGGGCTCTTTTACATGGATTATTCCGGTCAAAACCGATATGCCCTCAAACAATATCAGAATTGACCAGAGAACTTGAAGAAAAGGGGAGCACAAGCCTTTTTCAAAAACTTGAAAAATGTGATCCCAAGGCTGCAAAAAAAATACATCCTAATGATTCCTTCAGGATGATCAGAGCATTAGAGGTTTGTCAGAATACTGGCCAGACAATTTCTGATCGCCAGAAAAATCATAACTTTGAGGACCAGAGATATAATTTTTTTAAAATTGGACTCTACATGGACAGGAAAAAATTATATGACCGGATCAATAAAAGGGTTGGACTGATGATTAATCAAGGCTTGCTCAACGAAGTGACAACCCTGGCGCAAAAGGGTTATTCTTTTAACTTAAAATCCATGCAATCAATTGGGTATAAGCATATGGCCATGTTCATCAACAATGAAATCGATTGGGAAGAAGCAATCAGATTATTAAAAAGGGATACAAGAAGGTATGCCAAAAGGCAATTTACATGGTTTCATAAAGATAAAGATATGCATTGGCTTCTTCCTTCTCAGTTTGATGAGGCAGAAAAGATGATAAAAGAGTTTTTGACATAATCTTTAATTTTACATATAGTTCCAGTTCTTACATCATGGGTTACAAACCTGTGAAAATATAATAAAATAATAAATAAGTATAAAAACAAATGACGTCTAATAACCCAATTTTTTTACAGTATCGATACTTCATCATTTTTATGATCATTTGTTGTTTATCCGCCTGTACAAAGCTGCCTGTAAAACAGCCCGTTGAAAAAGAAGCCCCTGAGCCAGTAAAAGAAAAAATAGAAAAAGACCATCCCAAAGTTTCCATTTTAGAAACACTAACCACTGAGGCTCAAAAATTTTTTTTCCAGGAAAATTATCAGGATGCCTTGCTTATCTATAACCAGGCCCTTTCTCAAGCTAGTGAAACCCAACAACCCAAGGTCATTTCAGCCATTGAAATTGTTCTTGCAAAGACACCAACAAAAACCAT
>JACNHV010000274.1 GCA_014383445.1 Candidatus Desulfobacula maris
CCAACGACTAAGGCTGCGATACTCTCGAGTTGATGATGACCATAAGGGTGTTCAGAATCAGCAGGCTTACCCGATAGCCGAACAAAGATCTTCACCACAACAAAGTAAATGACATCAGATACTGAGTTGATACCATCTGCAAGCAGTCCCTGGCTATGCCCCAGGATGCCGGCCAAAACTTTCACAAATGCGAGGATGGCATTGAAAAATAAGCCTATATTAACAACTAATTCAGCATCTCTCTGTCGGTTCTTGATATTGGTTTTTTTGTCGGCTTTAAATATTTCCATTGTTCCATCTAATCGGATTTTTTTTCAGGGTGTTTAATCTTTTTAACAGGGCATCGTATTCATCCTCATACTCCAGAAGTTCCATCATTACAGATGGCATGGTAGAATGGGCAAACCGCTGCAGGATTCCTCTGAAAGATATTCTGAGTAAAAGCGTCTATTTGAAAAATTTGTATCATACAGTCCTGTTTTCTAATGCACCATCAAAAAGGCATATCGGTCCATTTTCTGGTCGTAGTCAGTACGAACGTTGATTTCAAATCCAAACCTTCGCACTGTTGAATAGACATCTACGGCCATGGCCTCGGGAGCCGGACGGGCCATGCGTGGCTGGGAGCAGGTTTCGCGGTTGCCTGAGCACTCTTTGCAGAAGCAGCATGAGTCCATAAAGAGCAGGAAAGCACGTTCAAAGCCGGCCAGGAATACGGCCCGTTCCAACTTGACCAGTCGTTCGTTGATCTTGGCTGACCAGGCGTGGCGGCCCTCTGGTTTTTCCATTTTGCCTTCAAAGTGCAGGATGATGGCATTGCTGTATTCTTTGAAAAAACGCTCGCATTCGGGCACGGATGGCGTGTTGGGCGGGCAGGAGGCGCCGTGGCCGTACTCGCCGCAGCCGAACATACACTTCATGCGCACCCACTGAGCTACGATTATGCGTTGGGGGTCGATCCATTTATAGTCGGTGTATCCCTGGGATTGCAGGGTTTCATCAATGCGTTGCTGCTGCTGGATGCTTAAGGTCATTTTTTCTCCTTAATATTTGTTTATGAGTTTTTACTGCAAAATTGATTCACCACAAAAATCAATTTATTTGTACTCCACTGGTAATTGTTTTAATTGCGTTAATAAGGCGATCAACTTCCTCTATTGTATTATAAACAGAAACACCAACTCTGGTGAAGCCTCCTTTTTCTATATAACCGAAAATTTCAGTGGGGCGGATACCATAAAAATGCCCATTCCAGGCGCAAATTCCTTTTCCCCCTAAATATTTACAGATATCTGCCGGACGTATTCCTTTTATATCAAAGGAGATTGTAGGTGCCTTTTTTGCATCTTTGCCCGTGGGTCCCACGATAGTTAAATTTTCAATTTTATTTAATTTTTTAAAAATATCTTTGCAGATGGCATCTTCATACAGATTTATTTTTTCCATGGCATCCACAATCTTATTTCTAGTTGAATCACCTTCTCCGAAACTTTCAATATAATCAATAGCTGCGTTAACACCAGCTATTGCCGCATGATTCAATGTACCGGTTTCGATACTAAAGGGCGCATGTTGTAATTGTGTTCTTAAATTGTAAGTCGGTAACCGATTGAGGTTTTCTCCATTTGAATAAAGGATACCAATATGGGGTCCATAAAATTTATAAGCAGAGCACAACAGGAAATCAACACCCAGCGCTTTTACATCCAATGGGAAATGTGGAGCATAATGGACCGCATCGATTAATAATAGTGCGCCTACTTTATAAGTCATCTGTCTGATCAGTGGGACATTATTAATCGTACCTGTAACATTGGAAGAGTATCCCATTGCTACCAGCCGGGTTTTTTCATTTATTTTGCTTTCAAAATCATTATAATCCAGCGTACCATCAGGAAGGACTATGACTTCTCGAACGACAATTCCATTTTCGCGTAAAGCTAACCAGGGGCCCCGGTTTGCTTCATGATCCAGTTGTGTAATCAATACTTCATCCCCTGGGTTTAAATAATTCCCAAAAGCACGACTTAAGGAGAAGTTCAGACTGGTCATATTATGACCATAGGAGATATTTTTAAATCCATCTGCGCCCAAAAATGTTGCTATTTTTTCCCGGGTACCATCCAATACTTCATCAGTGCGTTGGGAAGTGATGAAGTTCCCATGGAAATTGGCATTACTGGTATAATAATAGTTTGAAACTGCATCAATCACAGATTGCGGAACCTGTGTACCACCGGGACCGTCAAAGTAAGCCAAAGGATATCCATTAATCTCTTGTTTCAATGATGGGAAATCATCTCTGCGACTGATAATTTTTTCAAACACTATATTCATTTTCATTATTATTCTCCAATTTTAGATTTTTTAGAAATCAACCAAGTTACACCATAACAATAATTTTAATTGCCATTAGTGCATTTTTTATCCTTTGCCTGACGTCTGCATTGACTTATTAAAAGCCCTTTATATCCTTTATATCCATTATATGAAACACTATACTCCAAAAAAAACGAACCTCACCTTTGGCATTGCCTTTCCTGCGACATGTTCAGCTATCTACATACCATACTTCTATTGACAAAAAGCATCTTCCTCTCTACTATTTCTAAATCCATCGGGGTATTGTATGATATTCTCCATGGTGTTGCAAATTCAATCTTTTTGTCCTATGTGTTGGCATACAAACTGCCAGAGTGTTTTGAAAAGATTGCTGACAGGGCGTTTGAAAATGCCCATGAATAGAAAACAAAATTATGGAGTATTGCTTTGGATTTTAATCCCTGTATGAAACACCAGTTGATTCGAAAAACCGTAAGGGAGTTTGTGGAAAGTGAAATTAAACCCCATGTAGCTCTCATGGATAAAGAATCAAGATTTCCCTGGGAAATTATTGAGAAAATGAAGCCCTTGAATTTTTTTGGGCTCCAGGTCCCCAGAATTTATGGTGGAGCAGATCTTGATACCATCAGCTATGCCATCACAATTGAAGAATTGAGTCGGGTTTCTGCCGCCCTGGGTCTTTGTGTTACTGTACACAACAGTGTGGGTATATTCCCGATCTTAAAGTTTGGTACTCCAGAGCAGAAAAAGAGATTTGTACCGGAAATGGCCAAAGGAGACAGTATCGGTGCCTTCTGCCTTACGGAAGCCAATGCCGGATCAGATGCCGGCGGGGTGGAAACCAATGCTGTGGAAACTCAGGATGCTTTTATATTGAATGGAACCAAAATTTTTGTCACCAATGGCGGTGTCTGCGGTACCATACTGGTATTTGCAATTTCTGAGGGCAAGGATAAGAGAAATCATGCCAGTGTTTTTATCGTTGAAAAAGATCGGCCGGGCTTTTCAGTGGGAGAAATTGAAGATCTGTGTGGGATGCGTGCAAATCCTGTGTCATCTCTTTTTTTTGAGGATTGTAAAGTGCCGAAAACAAATCTTTTAGGCAGGATGGGGCAGGGGATGAAAATCGGGTTGACAGCCCTTGATACAGGCCGGATAGGGATTGCTGCCCAGGCTCTTGGTATTGCCCAGGCTGCCTTTGAAAGCTCGGTTTCCTATGCCAAGGAGCGACAGCAGTTTAATAAGCCTTTGTCAAAATTTCAGACCATTCAGAACTATCTGGCTGATATGGCCACAAAAATTGATGCATCAAGACTTTTAGTTTACCGGGCTGCCGCCTGCAAGGATAAAGGTAAAGCTTTTTCTGCAGAAGCATCCATGGCAAAACTTTATTGCAGCTCCACTGCCATGGAGGTGACGGGCCTGGCAGTTCAGATCCATGGTGGATATGGCTATAGTAAAGAATATGACGTGGAAAGATATTTCAGGGATGCCAAAGTCACTCAGATTTATGAGGGTACAAGCGAAGTCCAAAAAATGGTGATTGCAAGAGCCATCCTGTCCAAACCCAGTTAATAAGGTAAGCATATGTTAAATATTATTGTATGTATCAAACAGGTTCCCATGGTATCGGAATTGCCCTGGGATTCAAAGACCGGAACCTTGAAGCGGGAACTGGCTGAAGGAATGATGGACCCTGCAAGTCGAAGAGCTCTGGAAGCGGCATTACAGATCAAAGAAAACCAGGGCGCCCATATTTGTGCTGTTACCATGGGACCTGCCATGGCCCAGGAAATTCTGCATCAGGCCAAAGCCCTTGGCGCGGATGTCGGGGTTTTGTTAACAGACAAAAGGATGGCAGGGGCAGACACATTTTTAACAAGCCACATCCTTGCAAGGTTTATTCAAAGAGAATATGAAAATTTTGATCTGGTGCTCTGCGGTTCCCAGACCAGTGACTCTGAGACGGCCCAGGTTGGGCCCCAGTTGGCTGAAGAGCTGAATATCCCAGCCATTGGTTATGTCAGTCAGATTAGGGCGAAAGAAAACAGTGTTGAAGCCCAGCGCCATGTGGATGATTTTTTTGAAATCCTCAACATGGATCTGCCAGGACTTATTACCATTGACCTTTCTGCCTATAAACCCAGATACCTTGCTCTTGAAGGGGTGGAAAAGGCCTTTGAAAATCCTGATATCAGAATTATTGACGCCAAAAAATTAGGCCTTGATGACTCCTTCAATGCATTAAAGGATTCTCCAACACGGATTATTGATGTCTTTTCCCCCACTACCCAAAATGAGAACAGGGTACTCAAAGGTGCCGTGAAAAAAGTTGTTGACCAGCTTTTTGACGAATATGGCAAAGTGATAGGCTCTGCCATGGGAAAAGACCTAAAAACACATGAACATGATGAGGTATGATGAAAAGCTCTAAAGATATATGGGTGTTTGGTGATTACAGGAATTATTTTCAAAACAGGGTTACCCTTCAGATCCTTGCTAGAGCTGTTGATTTGGCAACCAGCACAGGCGGAAAAGTCTGTGCTATTGTGTTTGGCCATAACGTAAATGAATACGTGGCTGAATATATTGCCCATGGTGCACAAAAAGTCTATGTCATGGATGATCCAAGGCTTTTATTATATTCTCTTGAAACCTATTCCAAGCTTTTGACAAGGCTTGCCAAAAAATATCAGCCGGAAACAATTCTTGTGGGTGCCACAAGATTTGGCCAGGAAATGGCCCCCAGAGTTGCAAAACAGCTTAAGACAGGCCTGACAGCCGATTGTATTGATCTTGAAATTAATGAAAAAGGACTTTTAATCCAGATCGCCCCATCCTTTGGCGGCAATCTGATTGCCAAAATTATAACTCCTGTTCAACGACCTCAGATGGCAACTGTTCGTCCTGGAACCTTCCAGGAGCTGCCCCATGATTATAATGCCAGTGGCAAAACCATGATCGAGCCTTTGCCGGATGATCTGCCAGAGGACAGGATACGACTTATAACCTCGGAACACAGGCCTTCTAAAAAACAAAAAATTGAAGATGCCGACATTGTAATCTGCGGCGGCCGCGGAATGGGAAGCAAAGGAAAATTTAAAAAGCTATTTGATCTGGCAGACCTCATGAATGCAGAAGTAGGGGCCACAAGACCGGTTGTTTATTCCGAATGGATATCCCACCATGCCTTAGTCGGCCAGGCAGGCAAAAATATAAAACCCAAAATACTCATGTCCTTTGGTATCAGCGGCGCCATTCAGCATACAGCCGCCCTCACGGATGCGGATTTTATCATTGCTATCAACAAAAATCCCAATGCCATCATGATGAAGATGGCAGATGTCGCCATTGTCGCAGATGCCAATCAGGCCTGTCTCGGCATCATTAAAGCTTTAAAAGAAAAAATTAGAGATTGATCTTTGAATAATAGTCATTAAAGATGTGGCGCATAACTTTTAAGTTCTATTCCTGACGACAAAAACTTTTTTTTTTTATTTATACGAAGCCCAATCCGGTCCTTTCTTAGGTTTAGGCTGCCGTCCATAAAAAAGATCGTCCATATAGGCAAAAATCTTTCCAGCCAATTTATTCCTGGTGATCAGGAACACGATCAACCTGTGAGGGAATGTTCGCGCATGACTCCAAGGGCAGACCATCATACAGCGGTTGCAGTCAGTGCCAACTTTCCCCCAGTATTCAAAACATGTTTCATCATTCAGCTTCCATCTCATGGAACCGTTTATTTCTTCTGGATCACCATCCGGGATAGAATTCGACGGGCAGCATACAGCACATTTTTTACACACTTCACAGAAATATTTTGCACCAATATCCACTGGCTTGTCCGGAATCAGTGTAAGATCAGTTGTCACTGCACTCAATCTGACTCTTGGCCCCAGTTCTTTTGTCAAGAGATAACCCATTCGGCTCAACTCACCCAACCCTGCATCCACGGCCATGGGAACCATCAAGCCGTCATAATGTCGTAAATGATTTGCACTGGCTGAATACCCCAGGTTTGCAATAAAGGATGCCAGTTGTGAAGAGATAAATGCACCTTTAGCATAATTGTACATGCTCTCAATGCTCGTAGGGGTATGGGGCGCGGTGCCTACCAGATCAAAGTCCATTTCTTCCGCAAACATGATTACATACTTGTGATCTATATTTATTTGTCTGCCCCAATCCTCCCAGTTTTCCCTGAAGATTTCACCACGTTTTGAATACACCCATAAAGGATTTAATTCAGCAATGCCCACAAGACTTGCGCCGAGTCTTTTTGCGTATCCCTTAATCCGCTTGCTAGCCTCCATGGGTGTGATCTGAATTTTTTTACTGCCCAGTTTCTCCTTTAAAGCAGGATGGCGCTCCGGGCATATTTTAAGAGGATCTCCCAAATACACGGGTATATTTAAAGAAGCAAATATCATTGCATTATTAATGTCTGCATTTGGGTTGTCAACCGTCCCTATATGCCCCAATGGGCCTCCCATTGCCCTTCTTTTTTCGTCATATTCCCTGTATTCTGGATGCACCTTGTAAAATATTTCAAACTGCTCTGATCCAGGACGAAGGGATCTATTACGTGCAAACACGATTTTTCTTTCATCATGCCGGCCGACTTTACCTATGATTAAGCCTTTTGTCCCTTCCAGAGCCCTGGGATTGGGCCTGCTCCTTTTCAATAACAGAACAGCCGCTGCTATTACACCTGCGTAGCCGATTATCAAAACGGCTTTTCCAATGGGGGTATGAAAAGTACCTGCCAGTGCAATGGCAATGAAAACAGCAAGAACAACCACCATGCCGATAAATTGTAATAAAGCAACGGCAGTTGCCCGTTTTTCCTTTTCCCATATGCAGGAGATAAAGAAACTCAACCCGATAAATGCTTGAGTAGACAGGCCCAGTACTCCGATGACCACCAATATATTAATCATTTATTTCATACCCCTTTCATAAGAAAATGCTTATTTTCATATATGCCATATTCTTCTCCCAATATTTATTTCGGATATTTATTCAATCAGGCTATAGAGAAGTCTGATCTCTTCTTCCCATATGGATTGATCCGGTGTTTCAAGAACCATGGGAATATGGTCGAAGTGCGGGTCATTCATGATGAATTTGAAAGGCTCAAGCCCAAGAGATCCCTTTCCGATGCTCTCGTGTCTGTCCACCCGGCTTCCAAAAGTTTTTTTCGAATCGTTCAGGTGCATGGCTTTCAGGTAGCTGATACCCACTATATTGTCAAACTTCTGGAGGGTGTTTTCAAACGCTTTGGCTGTCTTGATATCATACCCGGCAGAATAGGTGTGACAAGTGTCCAGGCAGACCCCAATGCGGCTCTTGTCCCGGACATTCCCAATGATCCTGGCCAAATGTTCGAATTGATGTCCCATATTGGTTCCCTGGCCGGCCGTGTTTTCGATGACCGCCGTGACCCCGGCTGTCTGTTCCAGGGTCAGGTTGATGGATTCGGCGATCCGTTCCAGGCAGTGATCGGGATCCATTTTGTTCAGGTGGCTTCCCGGGTGTAAGTTCAGGTATCGAAGGCCCAGTTGTTCGCAACGCTGCATCTCGTCAAGAAAGGCAGTCCTTGATTTTTCAAGGGCTTCTTCTTCCGGGTGTCCCAGATTGATCAGATAACCGTCATGGGGGAGGATGTGCCAGGGATCATAACCCCCGCTCTTGCAGTTCTCCTTGAACTGGGTGATGTTTTTGTCGGTCAGGGGTTTTGACACCCACCGTCTCTGGTTCCTGGTGAACATGGCAAAGGCTTTTGCGCCAATACTTTCCGCATTTTGAGGGGCTTTTTCTGCGCCACCGCTGGTACTGACATGGGCTCCGATATACTTCATTTTTTTCACTCCGGCGACCCATCTTCTTTGAAAAAAATGGGATCAAAAAACGTTTGGTTTTTAGGTTGCATTTTTTGCAGCCCGATACGATTGAAACAAAACAATTTTACAGACTCTTTACTATTTATATAAGGGCGGGCAGAAAAGCAATCAGGGAAATCCTTAGTTTTAAAAAATCGTAAAAAAAATCTTTGCATTTGTTAACAAGGAGGAAGTTGCTTGTTGTTTGATTAATTGATTTAAAACCGACCGGAATTTCGATATGGATATTCCCCGGGCTTGTAATTCAATGACTAATGCCATATTTTAAATCTGTTATGATCACAAATCAGCAAACATACTGGGATAAGGCAGCATCCAAAAAAGAATTTACCACACCCTTTCGAATGGATAGGTTTATACCCTGGGTGTCAGAAGAATCTGTGATCCTGGATGTGGGTTGCGGATATGGCCGCACCCTGAATGAGCTTTATCAGGAAGGGTTTAAAAAAATTTGCGGAATTGATTTTTCACAAAAAATGGTTGAAAGAGGGAAATGCCTTTATCCCTATCTTGATTTAAAAAAATATACGGCCATATTTCCCTTTGAGGACAATACCTTTGATGCTGTGGTGTTGATTGCAGTTTTAACCTGTATTGTGAAAGATGTGGATCAAGAGCAGCTTTTGGATGAAATAGAGCGGGTGTTAAAACCCCATGGGATTTTATATATAAATGATTTTTTGATCAACCATGACCAGCGCAATATAGACCGCTATAAAGCCTTTAAAAAAACCTGTGGGAAATATGGGGTGTTTAAACTTGATGAAGGGGCAATACTTCGGCATCACACAATAGATCACCTTTTTAACCTGACCCACAACTTTGAAAAAAAAGATTTTCAAACCCAGATGTATACCACTATGAACAGACATACATCCAATGGATTTTATTATCTGGGAAAGTTAAAAACTAAAAGATATGACTCAGATTGACTGGGAAATACAATTATTTTTTTGGAAGCCTGATGACATGCGCTGGTATCGCGCTATACTCTCAAACAATACCGTCCTCAAAAATAGGTTTTTTTAGCAACACTCTTTCAGGACTGAAAATCGATAGATCCAGCACAGGTTTCTTTTTCAGGATCAGTTCCATCATGTATCTGCCAACAGCCGGGCCTTGCTGCAATCCATGACCGGAAAAACCATTGGCAAGATAAAAGCCTTTCAGTTCTGGCCATTCTCCTAAAATGGCATTGGCATCCAGGGTGTTGACAGCATATAGTCCTGCCCATCCTTTGATCAGCTTCAGTGATTCAAAAACAGGTGCAAAATCATATAATTCTCCCCATAATAATTCAAAACGATCCTCTTCCCATGTAAAATCAAACCCTATGGGATCTTCTTCCATTGATTTGCCCAGCAGAAGAAGACCGCCCGTTTCCGTCCTGAAATAGAATCCCGATGGCAGAACAGTTAATGGCAGAGGGCCATCCGGTTTAAATTTTGGTATCACTGCAAATACCTGACGTTTTACAGGGTTGACGGGAAGTTCAATGCCGGCAGTTTTAACCAGCCGGGCTGCCCATGCCCCTGTACAATTAACTATATGGGAAGAAAAAAATGTTTCTCCCAAAATTGTTTTTACACCCCCAATGGCATGCATGGTCTGATCTTTTTTCCCATTGGTGAGCAGTTCAACCACCTCATCCTGTAAAAATTGAACGCCCATTGATTTTGCGCGGGCCTTATATCCCATTAATACGGCATAGGCATCAAAATGGCCGTCTTCCGGTCCAAAGGTTGCACCCACAATACCGTCTAAATTTTCATAAATTGGATATCTTTGCCTTATTTTTTCCAAAGACCACCATTCAATGGCACACCCCAGATTTTTCTGCATGTGAAAGGCCTTTTGGGCAGCAGACTCAGCTTTTTTATCATGCAGAAACAGATTGCCTTCCCTTCGATAAAAAATAGCCGGTTTTACCCCGTCAACAGCCATCTCATCTTCAAAGTTTTCAAGTATTTTAAAGGCATATTGGGAGATCTGGACATTCTCCTTCAGACTGAACTGGATCCGGGCATTTACCATGGAAAGGGTAGTAGATGCCTTTTCATAGCCCAGGTCTTTTTCAATAACAATCACTTTTAAGGATGGATCCGCCATCATCAGATGATATGCTGTGGATGAACCCATAATGCCGCCGCCGATAATAATAACATCAAATTTTTTTGGTTTCATAATCTCTCCGCCATCCGTTGTGTTTTATTTTTTTTGATTTATCGCACTGGAACAATTTCCAGCCAGTAACCGTCCGGGTCATTGATGAAATAGATCCCCATTTCCTTGTTTTCAAAACAGATGCAGTCCATTTCTTTGTGAAGTTTGTAAGCCGCATCAAAATCCGATGTTCTAAATGCAATGTGAAACTCTTCATCCCCTAAATTATATGGCCGGTCCATGGCTTTCAGCCAGGTGAGTTCAATCTTATTCTGGGTTGAGCCATCGCCTAAAAAAACAATAATATAACTGCTGTCTTTGGCCTCACTTCTTCTAATCTCTTTTAATCCCAGTGCTTTATTGTAAAATATCAGACTCTTTTCAAGATCCAGCACATTAATATTGAAATGGTCTATGGTGAATTTCATGGTTATTCCTTTTTTTGAAGGTTATGTCATAAATTGAATAATCCCAGACAATAGAGGATGGGTCAAGAAAAAAGCAATTTTACAAGTTTTTTACAACATCTTTACTCCTTCATGACACATGGAACCACCAGGGCCTGTATAGTAAAACCCGATGAAAGACAGAACTTTATATTGCGGTTTAGTAAAAAATTGATTAATTCAACAGGTAAAGGAGAAGGACCATGACACACTTAAGACGTTATCAGCACCAAACAATCGTTTCATTTTTTACAGCATTGATTATTTTTGTCACAATGCCAGGGGCTGTCCTTGCAGGAATTGAACATTCCAGACTTATTTGCAGAGTGGAGACAGAAAGAGCGGTTTTGCAGGCTGGAGATTCCCAGAATGTGGTGCTTAAGATCACCCTTGATGCACCGCTGTCTCCGGCTCATATTAAAAGACCTTTGGTCAATCTTGCCCTGGTACTGGATCAGTCCGGTTCAATGAACGGCACCAAAATCCAGCAGGCAAAGGCGGCTGCCATTGAAGCTTTAACCCGACTTGGTTTGCAGGATATTTTTTCGGTTGTGGTCTATGATACCAATGTTCATACTATTGTCCCGGCTCAGAACGCCAGGAACATCCAGGGAATCATTAATATCATTCAACAGATTAGTGCCGGCGGCAATACTGCCCTTTTTGGCGGTGTCAGCCAGGGGGCTTCCGAGATCAGGAAAAATCTTGAAAATGATTATGTCCACCGCATTATTCTTTTGTCTGACGGACTGGCTAATGTGGGGCCCAGGATGCCGGGAGATCTTGGACGGCTCGGGGCGGCTTTGATTAAAGAAAATATTTCAGTCACAACAGTGGGGGTTGGTACAGATTATAATGAAGATCTCATGGCACAACTTGCCCAGAAAAGTGACGGCAATACATATTTTGTCGAGTCAGGATTTGATCTTCCCAGGATTTTTTCAGCAGAACTGGGTGATGTATTAAATGTAGTGGCGAAAAAAGTAAAAGTGATCATAACTTTGCCAGACAATGTGCAACCAGTCAGTATTATCGGAAGGGAAGGCAGAATAAGACAAAATCAGATAGAACTTTCTATGAACCAGCTTTATGGGGGCCAGGAAAAGTATGCCCTGATTGAAGTCAATATCCCAGAGTCAACACCTGGATCAAAAATTATGGTTGCCCGGGCTGACGTAACTTATGAAAATCCTTTCAGTCAAAAACTGGAAACATCAAGCGGAACTTCATATGCAAGGTTCAGCAATGATCCAAAAAAAGTTGCCGATTCAACCAACATCAATGTTGTCAGAGAATATCAATTAAATCTGAATGCCCTGGCCCAGGAAAAAGCTATTGAACTGTCTGATAAGGGAAAGAAAAAAGAGGCAGTGCAAGAGCTTAAACTATCTGCTGAAAGGCTCAAACAAATCGGTTCCAAATATAATGACAAAGAATTGTTAAAACAGGCTGATGAACTGGAAGTACAGGCTGAGATGATTGATGATCAGGGCATGAGTAAGAAAAGTCGTAAATTGTTGAGAACTGAATCTTATCAGAAGAAAAATCAACAGCTTTCACAATAGGCAAAAAACTGGTATGGCTTAAGGTATGACAAGCAAACGATCCATAATTATATTCTGGGCACTGTTTTTAGTGCCCACCCTTATTATGGCAATTATTGCCTTTAAGCTTTTGTCCCACGAGCAAGACCGGATAAGCCAGTCAGCTCTGCATGCTCTGTCTGAAAGGGCAAAAACTATTTCTGAAACCATCCACCTTACGGTAGAAGCGGTTCAGGAAAATCTTACCCAGTCTTTACTGGTTATTGATCAGGATGATCTCAAGAAAAACCTTATTAAATGGGAAGAGACAAATCCATTGGTACGTAATGTATTTGTTTATAAAAAAGATCAGAATCTTGAATATCCGATAAGGGGATTGGAATCCACCCCCGAGGAAAGATTGTTTATTGCCCGGTATGATTCGCTGTTTTCAGGGAGAATAAAATTTGATTTTAATGAAGATCCTTTAAGGGATGAATCAAAGATAAAGGGTGCGGAAGATTCTTATTCAGGGTCAAGCAGATATGATTCTGCTCCAACAAAACAAATAGAATCGTCCCGCCAAAAGCTTGTCGCCCTGTCAAGAGTGGCACAAAAAGCACCTGCTTTAGAGCAGCAGGCCATTTTTTTAGAGGCAAAAGACCAAGAATTTTTAGAAAAGTCAGGATGGATTCCCTGGTTCAGTGAGAACAGCTTGTACATTTTGGGCTGGGTCCAGAAATTTAAGGATGGGCCTGTATACGGGGTTGAACTGGAAATAATGACCTTGTTGTCAAGGCTGGTGGTTGATTTTCCAGAATTGTCGGAAAAAGGAACTGCCCTGGTGCTGGTGGATGGAAACGGCAATTTCATGCATCAGTCTGGAACATGGGTGACAGATCCTGAAGACAAGCCTGTGGCTGTTATTTTCATATCAAGTCTGCTGCCCCATTGGCAGATCGCTGTTTTTGTCGATGATAAAGGGTTTGGAGCAAGTCGTGGATTTTTATATGTCTCTGTTATTCTATTGGGTATTTTTATTGCTGCCATTATATCCGGGGGGCTTCTTTTGACCCGCCTGACCCTTAAAAATATGAAAGATGCAAGGCAGAAAACTTCATTTGTTTCTTCTGTATCCCATGAACTGAAAACACCTTTGACCAGTATTAGGATGTATGCAGAACTTTTATTGTTAAAGAGAATTAAAGATGAAAATAAAACTCAAACCTATCTGTCGGTTATTGTTAATGAAAGCGGGCGCCTGACAAGGCTGATCAATAATGTGCTTGATTTTGGAAAGCTTGAACAAGGCAAAAAGACCTATCAAATGACTGGTTTTGAAATGGACCGGTTTTTATTACAGATGATTTGCGCCCATAGCATCAGAATAGAGAATCAAGGCCTTGAAATCATCACACAGGTTGAAGAAGGGGAATATCATGTGAGAACAGACAAAGATGCCATAGAACAGGTGGTGTTGAACCTGTTGGACAATGCATTAAAGTATGCCGGTCAGGGAAAGTTTATCAAATTTGTTTTAAAAAAAGAGGATACTTTTATTCTTTTAAAAATTTGTGATGATGGGCCGGGTATTCCAAGCGCGCAGCAAAAGATGATTTTTGAAAAATTTCACAGGGTGGATAATTCTTTAACTTCAAAACAGCCGGGCTCTGGTTTGGGATTGAGTATTGCAAGACAGATTCTAAGGGATCTTAAAGGCGATCTGTTTTTTGAACCTGTGCCTGGAAACGGCAGTTGTTTTACAGCAAGGATTAAGCATCATGACTCAGATTAAAGTACTTGTGGCAGAAGATGATATGAACATCCGTATGGGGCTTGTGGATACCCTTGAAAGCGAAGGTTTTCGGGTAAGCCAGGCCAAAGATGGCAGACAGGCCATGCAATTGTTTGAAAATGATTCCTTTGATCTGGTTCTCCTGGATATCATGATGCCTGAAAAAAGCGGGTATGATGTCTGCCGGGATATCAGGGTAATCAATGAAAATATTCCCATCATCATGCTGACAGCTAAAGGTGAGGAGATCGATAAGGTTGTCGGGCTTCAGCTCGGGGCAGATGATTATATGACTAAGCCCTTTGGTATTCATGAGCTTCTGGCAAGGATAAGTGCTGTGCTTCGCAGATCAAAAAAGCAAAAAAATAAAGACAAAGGTCTTTTTCAAGAATCATTTATATTTGGTGACTTTGAGGTTGATACCAAAACTTACAAATTGTCCAAAGCTGGCAGGAACATTGACCTTTCGAAAAGAGAACTCAAATTGATCTGCCATTTTCATGCCCACCAAGGAGAGGTCTTAAACCGGGATAATATTTTGAATGTTGTCTGGGGGATTGATTATTTTGGTACAACCAGAACCCTTGATCAGCATATTGCGCAGCTACGCAAAAAAATAGAGGTTGATCCCTCCAAACCTGTCCTTATCACCACTGTTCATGGTGTCGGGTATAGATACGAGGCCTGAACCAATTCCTTGATAAATAAGAAAGCCTATTTGGGGTTTGTTAAGCGCCTGAATTGAGACATATCGATATTAAGACGTTTGATGATTTTTTGAATGGAAGCCCGTTCAAGCCCGCTGGTTCTTGAGGTTTCCGAAATATTTCCCCTGGTATGCTCAAAAAGATTGGTGAGATAATTTTTTGAAAAAATATCCAATACTTCCCTTTTTGCATCTTTGTAAAGGGTATGTCCATTTGGGAGAGGCGCTTTATCAAGTTTGCCTTCCACAAGGTTGATCAGGGCAAGATCAATGGTTTTTCCGTTGGAGAAAACCGCCAGACGACGGACATAGTTTAACAATTCCCGCACATTTCCGGGCCAGGGCTGCCTTGCAAGATAGGCCAGGGCAAAGGGATCTATTTCCATAGGCTCCATGTCCATTTCCCCACAGGTTTTCAGGATGAACTCCCGAACCAGCATGGGGATGTCATCTTTTCTTTCCCGCAAAGGGGGAACTCTGATGGAAAGTACATTGAGGCGGTAATAAAGGTCCTTTCGAAAGCTGTGGTCAAGGATTTTCTGTTCAAGTTCCTGGTTGGTCAGGGCAATGATCCTGACATCAGTTTTTTTTAAGGTGCTGGATCCAACAGGTTTGACCTCTTTGTCCTGAAGGAATTTTAAGAGTTTGGCCTGGATGGACGGGCTGATATCACCGATTTCATCTAGGATCAGGGTCCCTTTATCTGCTGCCATGAAAAAGCCTTCCCGGGTCCTTTCTGCACCTGTAAATGCTCCTTTGACATGACCGAAGAGCTCGCTTTCCAGAAGCTGCTCAGGTATAGCCGGGCAGTTTAATGTGTGGCAGGATTCCTTTTCCCTCTTTGAAAGCTTGTGGATGGCCCCAGCAATATATTCTTTTCCGCTTCCGGATTCCCCGGTGATGAGGACGGTATAATCGGTGACAGCAACGGCTGAGATCTTTTCTTTGAGCTGTTTCATGATTTTGCTTTCCCAGTTAAGGGACTGGTCTGCGCTTAAGGAGTTTAGAATTTTCTGTAGTCGCTGGTTTTCGCTTGCAAGGGTATAATGTTCAATAGCCTTTTCCACTGTGTGGTATAGAGAGTCTCTTTCCACAGGCTTGGTGATAAAGTCCCATGCTCCCATTTTCAGGGCCTTGACAGCGTTTTCAATAGTGGCATGTCCTGTAATCATTACCACGCAGAGGTGGGGATTGAGTTCTATCCCCTTTAGGAGCAGCTCATGCCCGGACATACCCGGCATGCTAAGATCGGAAAGCATGACTCCGATTTTGTTTTGTTCCAATATCTTAACAGCACTTTCACCCGATAATTCACCTATGATTTTGATGGTTGTGAATTTTTTTTTAAGATTCCTTATGATTCCTTTGAGAAAATCCTCGTCATCATCAACAACCAGTATGGAAAAGTTTTTCATTTTGTATCCTTATTTAGTTATCTTCCGTTTTGTCCACAGGAAAGAAAATGTTGAAAACAGTAGTTTCATCACTTTCAACTTCGATGCGCCCGCCAATCTCGTTGATAAATCCATATACAACGGAAAGGCCTAATCCTGTTCCTTTCCCCACCTCTTTTGTGGTGTAAAACGGGTCAAATATTTGTGAAATAACGTGGTCTGGAATGCCCGGGCCATTGTCTTCAATGCAAAGCAGGACATGATCTTTTTTTGCAAGTTGCGTGGAAATATTTATTTCTCCGCCAGAGTCCTGGATGGCATCAAATGCGTTAAGCCAGAGATTGGTCAGGATCTGTTCTAAAATTGCAGCATCACATTTGATATCGGGAAGATTATTTTTCAGATAAGAATTCACTGATATCTCTTTTGATGCAGATTGAGTCTTAAAGACCTCAATAGCCTTACTGATAACTTTGTTGATACTACATTTGCCTGAGATTACCTGTTTGGGCCTTGAAAGGCTGAGCAGATCCCGGACAATTGTCTGTACATTCCGGGTATGTTTTAAAATAATATCAATGTCACTTAAGGTTTCAGGATCTTTTACCGCATCTTTAACAAGATCTGTATAGCACTGAATCACACCCAAAGGATTGTTGATCTCATGGGCAATACCGGCAGCCATTTTCCCAATGGAACTTAAGCGTTCTGTCTGCTGCATACGTGCAATCATTTGCTTTTCCATGGTGATATTTCGGGCAGACAGAATGATCCTAAGATCTGCCTGATCCCTTTTTGGAAGGGGATAAAGATCAATACTGAAATATCTTCCATCTATCGTTTTTATTTCCTCGCTCATGGGTTTTTCTTTATCGATAACCTGGTCTAGAATATTGAATGATCCATTTGAAGTATTCTCCAGACAGAGGAATTTTTTTAGTTCTTTTTCCTGGTTTGCCCGTTTCTTTTTTGTGAGAATGCTTTTGCTCCCTTTGTTTGCGATTATGATATGGCAGTTGGAATCAATCAAAAGCAATGGGTCTGAAATTCCTTCAAAAATTGACTGGAGCATATCGTTTTGAAACCGGATATTTGAAAATGCCTGAATATTTTCAATGAGAATCCCAATCTGCTGACCCAGAGCCAGGAGGATGGCCGGGTCCAGATCATCCAGTAAAGGTATCTTTGACCAAAAGATGCACAGAATTCCCCAGTGGCTCTCAGAGGATTTTATGGGAATATACAATTGATTTTCCTGGATCAGGATTTCGTCCGTCCATAAGAGTTCCTTTATATCATCAGCCAGTTTTGATATATTATTGTCTGATTTCCAGGAATAGGCATTTTCCGAAATAACAGTACAATGATAAATCACCTGGTCTGCATCAAAGCGATTGCCCACGCTTTCAAGGACATGTGTGATAAGATGTTTGGTGTCTATGGAGCCTGTGAACCCGGAGAGCAGCTTTACAAAAAGCCGGACATCCCCAAGGTGTTTTTTTGCCTTTAATTTGATTTCCTTTGTCCGATCCTCCACTTTTAATTCAAGATTCTGGGCATAATCCTCAAGTTCATTTCGGACGTCGGAAAGACAAATTGCCAGTTCGTCAACCCCTTCAATCAGCCCTTCAATTTCATCCTTTTGCCCCAGCCTGTCTATAATTCCCTGTTCTTGCCGGCCGGAAAACCGGGTTTTAAAGATCCCCGTCAGGTTATGAAGATTTTTCATGACCAGGCGATCAAAGAAAAGGCTTATCAGGGCAGCAAAAAACATTATTCCCAAAAAATACAGGCTCAGATACTGAAGGGTGACTTCTTTTACCGGACGCTGAATCAATTCCAGGGGAAATCCTGCCACCACGATACCTCCAACATCGCCTACTGTGTAATTAAATCCGTTTTTATCTCCGTAAATCTCTTTTAGCTCTTTGGGTGCATCTTTGGGATCGCCATGGCATTGCATGCAGGATTCATTGAATGTTACGGGTTTTGCCACCAGATGATACTCCTTATCTCCAACCATGGTGTTGTCTTCCCATGTTTCCAAGGTCTTGTCCCTGTTGAAAATTAAAATAAGGTTTTTTTCAAAATCATTGGGGGTTGATGCAGGATTTCTGGGTTTATTGGAAACCCTTCTATAATGAAACTCGGATGTATTATTTTCGTTTAGACTGGCCATCACTTCCCTTGAAATATATGAAGAAGACATGGCCTTTAGTACAAACCGGTCTTTGGGAAGTATCTTGAACATTTCAGGTCGCAATACGGTCTTGACATAACTTTGAACAGCACTGGACTGATCCAAAAGCATCCTTGACCGCTCACTGATTTCCGACTTCATGATATGGTTTAAGTGAAAATATATGATGATGCTGATACAGATACCAAGGGCCACTGCAAACAATAAGAGCCCTGTGATGAATTTAAATCTTAAACTAAATATTGGTAAAGGCATTTTCTTATTCTCCATTTGATGTCCTGAATATTAAAATAAAAAATTCTTTGATAAATTGCAAGAAATCTTGTTGAAACCGGATACTTTAGCATACACAGATGGAAACTCAAGTTTCCATTTTGGAAAACAATAATTTTCTAATATCCTTTAATATCAAGGCCTTTGAAAGATAAAAGCATCTGGCACAGGGTTTGCAATATATTTGGTAAACAGAAGATTTTTTAAAATGCACAGCGTATTTTTTATAAACCATAAAAAAAGGGAGGATCATTATGGCAGAAGGTAGTGGAATCGTTGTTGACCAAGGTAAGTGGGAATGGTCGGAAATGTGGAAAAAAGAAGACTGGTGGGCGATCTGGATTGGTTTTTTTCTCCTGATTGCTGCCATGTTTGTTTATTTTCCCCATTCTGGAGAAATGAAGGAAATTATTAATAAGGCTGAAGCAAAATATGGTCAGGCTGCAAACCGGACAAGTGCTATTAAAACAATAGCATGGCACCAATTGTCTGATGCCAAGAAAAAGGCTGAAGCCAAAAATATTTCAGTGGGTAAGTGGTTGAAAAGCTTTACCGGTAAAACACATGGGTGGAAAGACAATCCCTTGGATGCTTTTTTCATGAGCAAGGAGAAAGCAGATGCCAAGGCTGATAAAGCAAAAGCAAAATATGTAAAGAAAAAAGCATCTGAAGAACTGGCTTTTGCAACTGCCCTTGCTGCAGAAAAGATTGCAGAGGCAGCCGGTTTCAAGGATGTGGCGCTCAATTCTTCCGCCTCGACTGCCATTGACAAATGGCGTGATGCAAAGCTTGCGGCCGGTGCCGCTAAAAAGAAAACCAGTGTGAAACCCTATAACCAGATTGGCAAACTCATTGGTCTGGGGGTGTTTTTCTGTATTCTTTTTGGTATCCCCTTAAGCATCATGGGAGTACCGTTTAAAAAATTTGCACTGGGCTTTGTCTTTGTCTATGCTGTGACTGTTTTAGCATGGTTCTTCAGTAACCAGGCAACCATGAAACATTATGGAATCGGATATGCATTCTGGGCTATTTTCATTGGCATGCTGATTTCTAATACTGTTGGAACCCCAAAATGGGCCATGCCTGCCGTACAGACCGAATATTACATTAAGACGGGTCTGGTGCTTTTGGGAGCGAAAATCCTGTTTGAAAAAATCATCACCATTGGTACTGCCGGTATTTTTGTGGCCTGGGTTGTGACCCCCACAGTATGGTTGATTACCTATTGGTTTGGTCAGAAAATAATTAACATGCCTTCCAAACGTCTGAATGCGGTTATCTGTTCTGACATGTCTGTTTGCGGTGTGTCTGCAGCCATTGCAGCGGCTTCTGCCTGCCGGGCGAAAAAAGAGGAACTCACTCTTGCAGTTGGGCTTTCTCTTGTTTTTACAGCTATCATGATGGTTGTTATGCCGATCGTTATCAAGGGAACCTTCCCTGTTGATAAACAGATGATCCTGGGTGGTGCATGGATGGGCGGTACCATTGATGCTTCCGGGGCAGTTGCTGCTGCCGGTGCATTTCTGGGTGAAAAAGCCCTTTATGTGGCAGCCACTATTAAAATGATCCAGAATGTTCTCATCGGCGTGATTGCCTTTTTTGTTGCACTTTATTTTACAACAAAGGTGGAAACCGAAGAGACCGGAGCAAAGGTAGGTTTGATGGAAATCTGGTTCAGGTTCCCCAAGTTTGTCCTCGGGTTTATGGCTGCATCCATAGTATTTTCAATGATTTATACAGGTTTTAATTCAGAGCTGGACGGCCTTGGACGTGCCATGATTGACAAGGGTACCATCTCAGGCGGTTCAGATCTTTTCAGGGGATGGTTTTTTTCCATGTCCTTTGTCAGCATCGGGCTTGCAACCAACTTCCGTGAATTGAAGGAACATTTTAAAGGCGGAAAGCCGTTGATTCTCTATGTATTCGGTCAGTCCTTAAACCTGGTTCTGACACTGCTCATGGCATATATCATGTTCTACGTGGTATTTCCTGAACTGACAGCAACGATTTAAAAGGTTTAACCAGATACTGTGCCCGGTTCATGTTTGTCTTGTTCCGGGTACAGGAACCTGTTACTATCATCTATAAAGGAGATGTTAAGATGGTCAGCGCGGCAGTAATAAATGACTCCAGAGCAAAGGCATGGGGAAAACTTGTCTTTTATTGTTTTCTCATCTGGGTTTTTGGCTGGATAGTGGGGCCTTATATCGAAAATAATATTTCCACATATAAACAGATTGTCCAGATTGTGGAAGAGCGGGATATTGATTCTGCAGCTTATATGTATATGGATTCGGTTGGCTCCTATGATGGCGAATATTATCTGACTGATTCGTTTAAGCATTCCAAGCGAGATGACTACGGAATGACTAAGGCATTTTTTGCCGGTATCCTCTCCTGTTTTCTTATTCTCGGGTTTGGCTGGCGATTTATCATGAAATAAATCACTGGTATCAAAAGAAATTACTATGGATATGAATAACAAAGAACTCATACTGGCACATGAAAAAAAATTTGCCGCAATACTTGCCAGCCACGTGCTTGTTAAACCCAAACTGAGCGCATGGATGATTTTTATTCCGTTTATCTTTATCTTTTATTTTCAGGATTTTTCTGCTTATAAAAAACAGCGAAAAGAGTTTTTGGCTAACTGGTTTCTTTCCAGAAAAAAGGCCTTGAATGAAGCCGAAGAGGCCATAGACGAAGGCAGAAAGCCAAACACACAACTTCTTGCAGACCAGGCAAATCTGAAAGCCAAAGTGTCGGGCACATATGACAGGCTTTTGAAAGTAATGGCGAATCATTATACTCTTTTGCTAAATGCCAAGGGAGATTCCTATGAGGGACTCGTCAGATCTGCCTATGGAGGTCGCCAGGGAGAATATATTTTCTTTATCAACCAGTTGGCTGATGCTGAAATTGCATTAAACCAGGCCCTTGTTCCACAGTTGAGCAAAACATCTGAAGGAGTGAAGGAGACCATTAAAAAAATTGAAAAAGGGTCTGAGAAACTTCGCCGTTTAGAGGCTGGTAAAATTTTTGAATCTGTAAAATAACCTTTCCCTTCCATGTCAGTATCTTTCCAGGAAAAACAAAAATTTGTATGGGGATTATCCAAATTAATATCTGGAAGAACATTTTGTATAATAATAGTTGACTGATCAACTATTTGTAAAATTTTGAAACCCGCATAAATCCTATAAGTATCGTTTCTTACTATTCAATCGGCATGTTTTTTTAATTAAAAATCATTTTTTTACTTGACAATGCAATTAGGCTATCGCTAAATAGTAGCTATGAAATAGATATAATAGCAGGGTTATTTCTAATAAAGGCGTGTCTTATTTTCTAAGGAGGAAAGGGTTGTATGTCTTCAAATAAATTCTTAAAGCACGAAGGACCGTGGTCAGATGCTAATGATCCTTTGATGTGTTCTGATACCGGGGGTTGGCGAACTAAAAGGCCCGTCGTTGACAAGGATAATTGCATATTTTGTGGTTTTTGTGCGATTTATTGTCCCATCCAGATTATGGAGATGGTTGAAAATTCACATTTTTCTGTTGACCTGAGATTCTGTAAAGGGTGTGGGATCTGTGCCAAAGAATGTCCCAAAAATGCAATTTCCATGATAGCGGAGGGAGATTTTCAAAAATGAAACCAAAAACACAAGATAAAACCAAACCAGGTTCTCAGATTGAGGTTATAACGGGAAATGCCGCAGCAGCAATCGGAGCAAAACTTGCCCGTCCGGATGTGGTGGCAGCCTATCCTATTACTCCCCAGACAGAAATAATTGAGCAGATTTCCAAATTTCATGCAGACGGGGAAATGGATTGCGAGCTGATTACTGTTGAGGGTGAAAACTCTGCCATGAACGCAGTTACGGCGGCCTGTCTTGCCGGAGGTCGGGTGTTTACCGCCTCCTCCTCCTGGGGCCTTGTTTTTATGTATGATGCGATTCTTGCAACAGCCGGTGCCAGAGCACCCGTGGTCATGGTGAACGTCAATCGTGAGACACCGGGAATAATCGCCGTATCCTGCGGGCAGCAGGACATGATTTCCACAAGGGATGCCGGCTGGATTTTCCTTATTGCCGAAGATTGTCAGGAAATTCTTGATCTGGTTCTCCAGGCCTATCGCCTGGCAGAAGATTATGATATCCAGGTACCGGTTATGGTTCATTATGACGGGTTCTACCTGTCTTATCTGTCCGAAGGAGTAAATGTGCCTTTTCAGGAAGATGCGGACAGATTTTTATCTGTTTTAAATGATCAGCCGCAAAGGACTAAACTTGTACCTGGAGGGAAACTTGGCTGCGGTACCCATGGAATTCTTGGCGGGTATCTTGAGCTTCGGTACAAACACGTCTCTGCCATGGAAAGATCCAAAGCCAAGTTTGAAGAGATAGATAAAGAATTTCAAGAGATTTTTGGCCGCAGTTACGGCGGTCAGATTGAAGAATATAGAATGGATGATGCAGATGTAGTTCTGGTGGGTTCAGGGTCCATGTGCGGAACCATTAAAGCCGTTATTGATGAGAAAAGAGATGCAGGTGTCAAGGTCGGTCTTTTAAAGATAAGAATGTACAGGCCCTTTCCCGGTGAAGTAATGGTTGCGGCTCTCAAAGGTAAAAAAGCCATTGGCGTGGTGGACAGGAGTCTTTGTTTCGGATTTAAGGGCGGTCCCATTTATACCGAGTTAAAAGCCTTTGAAACACAACTGGGCGGTTCAAAAATGATGAGTTTCATTGATGGCATTGCAAATACAGATATCACCAAAGCCAATGTCGAGCAGATGATTGATTTAACCTGCGATCTTGCTGAGGGCAAAGACGTTCGTGAAGTCACATGGGTTTCATATCCTGAAGCCCAGGAACCGGATTCCGAAAAACCTGATTCTGAAAAACGGGGAGGGCTTTAACATGACTGAGAAAAAAAAAGGCAAGCTGACAAAAGTTCTGGATTACCTGAAACACGAGGACCCCTTCTCAAAAGGAGTGGCATTCTGCCCGGGTTGCGGGCTTGAACTCTTATTGCGATTTATTCCACAAGTGCTGGGTAATGATATTGTCATTACAGGTACCCCATCCTGCTCGGCTCCCGTACTCCTTGGGCAGAACAATCAGTCCTGGCATACACTTTCCTATTTTGGGACCCTTATGACCGGAGCTGCAGCAAATGCCACAGGTCTCGCCAGATATTATAGAAAAGCAGGTATCAAGAATACAGTGGTATGTTTCAACGGAGATGGAACAGCAGCCGATATCGGGTTTGGTAACCTGTCCGGTGCTGCAGAAAGAAATGAACCCTTTATTTATATCTGTTATGACAACGAAGGATACATGAATACAGGTATCCAGAAGAGCGGTACCACTCCTTATGGTGCTACAACGACAACGACTCCCTTGGGATCAGCTTCTAAAGGAAAGAATTTAAGAAGAATGAATCTGGGTCTGAAAATGGCCATGCACAAGATCCCCTATGCAGCCACGGCAACCTTGAGTGACCTTGAAGATCTTGCCAAAAAACTGTTAAAAGCAAAAGAAGCCAAAGAAAGAGGATTTGCTTTTCTTCATATTTTTGCTCCCTGCACCACTGGATGGGGCTATGCCCCGGAAAACACCATTGAGGTCTGTCGAAGGGCTGTAAAAACAAACTACTTTCCCCTCTGGGAAGCTGTGAACGGCAAAATCAGAATGACTAAAACCGTTAAAAAACCCCAGCCAGTATCAACCTATACTGAATTAATAAAAAAATTCGCTCATTTGAATGAAGCAGATCTTCAGATCCTTCAGGATGATATTGACTACGAATACTGCATGTTGGGCGGATTGAGTGTACTGGAAGGAGAATGTCAGCTTCCGGTATCTTCAGAAGATTAAAGGAGGATACGATAATGAGTGAAGTCAGATTTCATGGCAGGGGGGGGCAGGGGGTTGTTACAACATCCAAGATTCTTGCCAATGCTTTTGCCAGAACCGGACAATTCGGTGCCAGTTTTCCCATGCTCGGGTTTGAAAGAAGGGGCGCGCCTGTTACAGCATTTGGCAGATTTTCAGATAAGCCTGTCCGGGAGAAAACACAGATTTATAATCCAGATATTATAGTGGTACTTGATCCTAGTCAGAGAAGCTCGGATGCAGTATTTCAGGGGTTATTGCCCGGCGGCATGATGCTGTTGAATGATTCAGATAATACGATGAATGTCTCCCATGAAAATCTTAAACGGCTGGGGATTATTGATGCCAATAAAATTGCTTTGGAAGAAATCGGCTTGTCCATACCCAATACAGTGATTGTCGGCGCATTTGCCAGAATGTCAGGGCTGCTGGAGATTGAACCGTGTTGTGATGCTTTGCAGGATTATTTTTCAGGCAAAAAGCTTTCAGCAAATATTGTCTGCGCAAAAAGAGGGTTTGAAGAAGTGGAATTGTTTGATTTATAACCAGGTGTGAGATGTGAGGGAAGCTAAGGTGAGGGTTTTTTCTCACTACTCAAAACTCATATCTCACTACTTTTATAATATTATTAACAAAGGAGCTGTTATGCCAAGATGGGGAATGGTAATCGACGTAAAAAGGTGTATAGCTTGCTGGGGCTGCACCATTGCATGTAAAGAGGAACATTTTCTTCCTCCCAGGGTATTTTTTAACAGGGTACTTATTGGAGAAACCGGGAAATTTCCATCATCCAGCAAGTTGATCTATCCGGTTCTTTGTAATCATTGCTCTGATGCTGCATGTGTGGAAGCATGCCCTACAGGAGCAACCTATATCAGGGAAGATGGTATTGTAGTGGTCGATGATGATAAATGTGTCGGTTGCAGGGCCTGTCTTGTCAGTTGCCCCTACCAGCAGAGAACCTATTATGATCAGAAAGTAAAAGATCGGGAGTATTTTCCCGGGCAGGGTAAAACCGAGTTTGAACTGCTTGGGGAAAAGCTTTATCCATTTAAAGTGGGCACAGTGATTAAATGCAATTTCTGTTCTGAAAGACTTGAAGATGGCATGAAAAAGGGCCTTACGCCGGGCAAGGATGAAGATGCCTCTCCTGCGTGTGTCAATATTTGTCCGGTTAATGCAAGGGTTTTTGGAGATCTTGATGATCCTGACAGTGAAATCAGCCGTCTGATCATGGAGAAAAAGGGTAAACAGCTCCGGAAAGAATTTGGTACTGAACCGGCAGTCTATTATATTGATTAATAAACAGGGGGAAACATGACCTATAAAACAGATGAAATTTGGGAAGACAAATGGGTAAATACCACCTGTGGCGTATGTTACTGCGGCTGTGGAGCAAAAGTTCGGGTGGTTAACGGTGTGCCCGTTAAAATTGAAGGTATAAAAGAAAGCACCATGGGGGGTGCTGGGTCCGGTCTTTGCGGTAAGGGTGCCGCAGGATTGATGTATTATCATGATCCCAATCGGATTAAAAAACCATTGAGACGTACCAATCCTGAAAAAGGTTTTGGTGTTGATCCCAAGTGGAAAGAAATTGAATGGGACGAGGCTCTTGAAGAGATTTCCACCCGCATGAAGAAGATCACGGAAGACAACCCCAACAAGATCCTCTTTACAAACCAGACCATGCGTGCAAGTGATGGTCCTCATAATCATCTTTATTTCTATGCAAAGGCTTTTGGCATACCCAACAATGGTAACTTTATCATTGGTGGCGGCAGTCTTCATTGCGGCAATGCGGCTCATATGCTGGGTGGATTAATCCATGGTGCATGGTCAATAGCACCTGACTGGCGATACACAAAATATGTTCTTAAATGGGGTTCCAGTAAAGGAACGGGTTCCGGACATTCAGCCATGATCAATGCAAGACTGAGAGCCGATAGTGTGAGACGCGGAATAAAAGAAATTGTTTTTGATCCAATGGGTAACTTTGCAGGTGGTAAGGCGACTCAATGGGTTCCGATTCTTCCTGGAACGGATACTGCAGTCGGACTTGCCATAGCAAACTACATCCTCAATACCAGAGGAGAGATCGACGAACTTTATCTTAGAGCAAAAACAAACTTTGTTTATCTGATCCGGGAAGACGGAACTTTTATTCGGGATGAAAAAACTGACAAGCCTCTTGTTTTTGATGAAAAAGCAAAAAAGATAAAAGTATTTGATGATGAATCCATAGCATTTGAAGATTTTTCCCTTGAGGGTGACTATGAATATAATGGCGAAAAATGCCGGCCCTGCTTTATGGCATTAAAAGAACATTTAAAACAATTCACTCCGGAATGGGCATCTAAAATAAGTACAGTTCCTGTAGCAACCATTCTTGATGTTGCAAAGGGCTGGGTGGATAATGCTCAAATTGGATCCACCATTACAATAGAAGGAAAAACGTTTCCATACCGACCTGTATCATCTGTAACATTCCGTGGTTCCCAGGGACATTCAAATGGTATACATCAGGTTGCTTCAATCGATCTTATCAGTCAGCTTGTTGGTGCTGAAGATGTGCCTGGCGGTACAATGGGTTGGCCGTCTATCAGACGCAAATACCCTGGTGGTCAATACGAACGTAAGCCTAAAGTAGGTAAAGACGGGGTTATTGTTCCTTCGGTATTTTATTCGCATGATCCATGGCCTGTACATTCACCAAGCTATCCATGCACAAATTCTGGTTGTGTTGAATTCTGGTCACATTCTACTCTTTCTCATATCCCCTATGTTAAAGAAAAAGATTATATTCAGGAAAAATTCGGTGTTGAAAAAGTCAAACCGGAAATGATTTTTGGAATCGCAGTAAATTTTCTTATCAGTAATTCTGACTGGGAAGTTGCGCTTGAAAATTTTAAAGATTGTTTTGTAGTACTCAGTGATATATGGGTCAATGAGACTGATCAGGCGATCGGTGATATCATCCTTCCTGATACCTCTTATCTTGAAAAAGATACCTGGTCTTCTGAAATTGATAGTTTTTTCTTCAGTGGAAGCCCATCCTATGAAGACTGGTATGTTCATATGCAAAAACCTGTTGCAAAACCCATTGGTGAATCACGAGACTTTATGAACGTTTATCTGGATGTTGCAAATCGTGTGGGTGTTCTAGACAAATATCATGAACTCCTTAACAATTATTACAGTATTACAGATGAAAAATTTAAAATTCAACCGGGCGAAGTCTTAAGCTGGAAGGAAATTGGCGAAAAAGTTCTCTCATGGGTTTATGGGGATGATAAAGAAAAAATTAAAGAACAAGGATTTGCAACCTGGCATAAACCCATTGAAGATGTCTATTGGAGATGGAATATGCCTACAAGATGCCCGGTTTATATGGAATTTTTAATCCATGACAGAAGAGCTGCTGAAAAAATCATGAAAGATACGGGGTTTGAACTTGAAATGGATATGGATCAATATGGTCCTTTGCCTAGCTGGTTCTGGCCAACATCTCACAAAGAACTTGATGATGAATATGATCTTTTAGCTTTTTCTTATCGCGATATTCTCCACACAAACAACTCAACCTTTCAAAATCCTTTAGTTGATGAAGTCAGCCAGATGAGCCCTTATACTTTCACAATTACCTTGAATAAAGGTCTGGCAGATGAAAAAGGATTCAAAGATGGCGATATTATATGGATGGAAAATAAATATGGAACCAAAGAAAATGGCATAGTAAAGACAATGGAAGCTCAACATCCAAAAGTGCTTGGAGTTTGCGGACAAGGTGGTTTATGGGCAGCCAAAAGACCCATTGCCAAGGGTAAGGGAAGTAATTTTTGCAAGCTGCTTCCATCATACTTGAGACACTATGACCCTATCACCGGAAACATTGAAACTTCTGTTGCTGTTAAGATTTACAAAGGCTAAAAGGAGGATTGAACAATTATGAAACAGAGAAATGAGCTTGAAAAAATTATGTTCCATCCTACTGGTAGTGATTTAAAGCCATACGAATGGATGATGCGGCCCACCCGTCAGCAAGAATGGATCGATGACAAAGGGATTTTTCTGTGGCTGGCCTTTTTTTTCTCGGAAATAGGTGCAGGCCTTTATTTCGTGTCCCTTTTTTATGAATATAAAGCCGGATTGATTCTTGGCTGGCTGATCACCCTGATACTTGGTGGTGTCATTCATGTACTGTATCTAGGTAACCCCTTGAGAGCCTGGCGAATGATTATGAAACCCAATACATCTGAGTTATCCCGTGGTATATGGATTATAGGGATTTTTGCGGCCTTGGGGTTTCTGCAGATGGTGACAACGGGTAGCTTTAATGTGGTATTTAATACTATTATGGGAATTTTATGTCTTTTGATTATTTCCCATGGATTTGCCACCATGAATGTTATCAGAGCCCTTCCTGCATGGAGTTCAACAATGGTTCTGCCATTGTC
>JACNHV010000106.1 GCA_014383445.1 Candidatus Desulfobacula maris
ATCCCGGGCATGATCGCCCAGGCCCATGCAGAGATATTGGGATGCATCACCTTGTCTCAATTGATCAATCCTGGTGCTCCATTGGTCTACACCAGTTTTGCCAGGGGCATGAATATGAAAACCACCAATATTTCCATGGCAGGCCCCGAGTTTGCAGTATTAAAAGTAGCCATGGCCCAGATGGGCCTTTGGCTTGACTTCCCAATCAGGATGCCGTCCATGCTAAGAGATGCCAAAGTGCTGGACGCCCAGGCTGGGTTTGAGACAGGAATGGTGGGGACGCTTTCTTCATTTAATGCCGATATCATGGATGCCATGCAGCTGGATACGGATCTGGTTGTAGATTATCCCGACCTGGTGTTCTGCAATGACTGCATGGCCTTTATCAAGCATGCACTAAGACCGGTAAAAGTAGATCCGGAATCCATGGCCTTTGATGTCATAAAGGAAGTGGGGCCTGGCGGGAATTACCTGACTTCCCAGCATACGTTTCAACATTTTAAGGAAGAACTCTGGCATTCAGATTTGTTTGACCACGATAACTGGGAAAGCTGGAAAAACAAAGGTTCAAAAACAATCCGGGATAAAGCCTTGGAAAAAACATATGATTTGCTTGAACTTGAATATCAGTCCATCATCTCTCCTGAACAGTCAGCTGCAATCGACTCTATTGTCGAAAAAGCTCAGAATGACCTATCAGGAAAATGATTCATCAAAGTATTAAACTCTACAGATTTTTCATTTAAAATTTTATACGATATTAGTCCTTTTAATTTCTCGATTATGTGCAATTTCATTTTAACAGGGAAAAGAGAGCCCCCAGTTTCTCAAGAACGGATATATGACGAAATCATACAACCGTGCGGCATGATTTTGTGTCTACAATTTCTAAGAAAGATTAATATGGACCCTGGGCATCATTCCTGGTCATTCTTATAGAGTAATTTTTATATAAAAATTACTCTATCCTGAAAAATTGCATTACCTATATTTTTCAAGAATACCAAATAAATTTTAGACCAGCCTGGGTTTTATAGCTCGGTTTTTTTAACGGATCGTTTTCGGGTAGGCAGGACCGCGAGGACTGTGCCTATTTATATGTGGTTTCGGCTGGAAACCTACAGTGATAACTGGCATTTTAAAGACTCAATCCAGACAAATTGAAGGCACCCCACATATGGTATATAGGGCTTTTTCAGTCATGAGATTTTTATTCAATTATATAAGCAATGAGCACCATACCCGACCATTTTCCAGTACTAATTTTTATAATATATAAAAAACATACCTGCACTTTTTATTTGATCGTCTGGTTGAATACCTCAAGATAAATAATTCCGCACAATGATATACCCAAATTCAGAATATCCGAATGGGGCTGATCCATAAAGGGAAAATCATAGGCTTCTGCAGTGCTTAAAAATCAATGTTCCTTTTCCGAAGGGGTCAGTACCAGAAAAGATTGAACTAAATTCTAAGCAATCAGGAACATTGGTCCCCTGGCCTTAAATTTGAAATTAAGGGCAAGGATAAAGACCTCAAATCTGAAACCACCAACTGTTACTATTAATTTTTTATATATATCTGTACTTGAAGCAAACCTCAGGTTTTTTCAAAAAATCATATGTGACTACAGGGGAAGTTAAAACCGCAGGTTTTTGAGATTTTTCTAATGTAACTACAGGGGTAGTTCTGCTCTGTAAAGAGCCCATACACCAAAAACACCCCCCCGGGTCGTCAGATTTTCACTGCTCGTTTTTCAAGCCACCATCTTACTCAAGCCTCTGGCCTTATCAGTGGGAGCATTGAGTGCATACTTTGTAGAATGGGTTAGATTCCCACCTGCTTATGCGCTCCCTTCTCCCATAACCTTTAATCCCTTGCAAGGAGATTACCACCATGTTTCAGAACCTTACAAAAATAGCAAATGCAGTCGGACAATTGGCAGATGTACTGGCAGTTAATATTGATTCAGTTAATAATCTATCCAAAGCTGGTAATGAGAAGTCTTTACTGGTTTTAGACGCATCTAAGTACGATGTGGCTAGACAACGAGTTGACCTTGATAATCGATTAGCCCTCCTCACTGCTGAATTAAAGGCGATACCCATATCTTAGCCCAGCTTATAGCCATTACGCTTTTAAGGGTAATGGCATTAAGCCTTTGATTATAATCAAGATAGTCTTTTATAGAAAGATAGTCTTGTATTCTTCGCTAACCTGACCGGTTTGGGAGTTTGTAACCGGCATACAAATCAACAATATATATAAGGAGAAGACCGTGTTTAATAAACCAACTGCAGCACAATTGGCAACCATCCCTCTGCTTTATCAAACCGAGGATATTCCTTTGAAACTAAAATTGATTCATCTTCACTTTTTCATTGGAGGCACTGATTTCTTTATCTGTGAATACAATGGCACAGATACCTTCTGGGGCTTTGCCATCCTGAATGGTGATTATGAAATGGCTGAGTTTGGCTATATCAATTATGATGAACTGAAATCTATCAGGGCAAATGGCTGGCAGGAAATTGACTGTGATCAGCACTGGCATGTCAGAACTGCAAACCAAGTGAAGGAGATCTGCGTTGCCCAAGGGTGGACCCAGCCTGATCATTCACCAAGCGTAGAAATCCAATGTCCAAACTGCATGGATATTGTTTTGTTTGGTTCAGAAAAGGATGTCTCTTGTCCTGAGTGTAAGGCCGTCATTCTTCAGCACCATATCAATTCAGTTGATCAGGGAGGGCTTAATAATGGCTTACACCCCTGAATTAACCCAGCACCACAGCGCAACATTACGAAGGATTGCCTGGGGTTGTCAGATGCCTATGACGAAAACATTGGCAAGTATTTTTGACCATCTCGGAGCAACATTAGATAAGGGTAAAATTTGCAGTGCCTGTAAGGACAAATCATTCTGTCGGCATTGTGATTTTTACCTGGAAGGAGTTTCCAATGCGCAGGATCAATAATTTCAGAATCAATAAAGAGAGTATTGATGCCATGATCAAAGCCGGGAGATTTAATCCCTGCCTTGAAATAACCTTCAGGGACAGATCCGGTCAGTATACTCACAAAGTTTCTGCCGGGTATAGTGATGACATTGATGTCTACCGGGAAGGCAAAGAAACCTACGTGTTATCCACCAGTTCCAGGCTCGGATACATAGGGCTGGAAGTATTTGAAAGTGATGAACAAACAGGCAGCATCTTTCTTGAAAGCCATCAAGTCAAAGAGGTACTTGGAAGAGAAGATTTAGTGCCTTTTAACGCTATTAAGCGGTTGTTGGAGCATGTCATGTAAAACAGCTAAACAACCTGTAAACCAATAATCTGAAGCCTTCCTGGAGCAATCTGGAGAAGGTTTTGTTATTTCTACAATAAGGAGACTTAAGCAATGGAAACAACAGCAAGCCAGCCAGAAAAAAGCTTTTGGGATGATCTAAAATCAGGAAAGTTTACTTCAATGATCAAGGAGTCTTCCAAAGGTAATGCTTTGTCAAACGCCCGTGAGGGTTTCAACATCATGAAGCCTTTCTTTGTCAGCCAGGATGATGTTGAAAGAATGTACTGTATTTTTATGGATTCAAAAAACAAGATTATCAAAATTGAAAAGTTGTTCTCTGGTACTATTGCAACTGCAGCAGTCTACCCGAGGGAAATTGTAAAGCGGGTACTGGAGTTAAAAGCAACTGCGATAATCCTTTCTCACAATCACCCTTCAGGAGATGTCGCTCCATCTTCCAGTGATTTTGCTATTACAGCCAAAATCCAGGCAGCCCTTACCAGCATTGAGGTTGCATTACATGATCATCTGATTATTGGTGAAGATTTCTATAGCTTTGCAGAGCATGGATTCCTGGAGCAGACAAAGCAAAAATATCAGGACTTTATATCTGCCAGCATTATAGCAGATTAAACCTGGTTCAATAAAAGAAAAGAGAAACCTTTTGGAATAGTTCCAAAGGGTTTTTGCTTTTTGGATCAATAAATAAGGAGATACAAAAATGGCAAATGCAGCAGCAATGGTTAGGAACAATTCCCATAACCATCTGGTGAACCAGGAAAATAAAAGTACCCGGGATCTGCAACAACACCTGCAGGAAATCTTTGAAGAATCAGATCATCAGAACTCAGTCATTATTAAACTCTATAAGATGCTGTTTCCGGACTGGGACAAGATCCAGAGGATTGAAGGGTTTCCAGTAGTAGGAAAAGCTTTAAACGAATACATATTCAACCTCTTCATTGAATTTGACAGAGAGCACCACCCTAAATGCGTTAATGGCGGTGCCTGGTTAAACCAGGGCTTTTCCTCAAATGAGAGGCTTGACCCTTGGGCAATAAGCCTTGAAAACTGCAAAGTGATTTATTCATAGCCACGGCGACAACAATTTAGAAGCCACTTGGAGCACATTGTTCTGGGTGGCTTTAACATTTCAATAAGGAGAACGACAATGAACCAAAAAATTAAAGCCATTCTTAACAGCATTCTTGAAGCATTTGAAACAGGCGATATCCCAGAGGCAGTGGCAGTCGCCAGTTTTCCAATCCCTAACATTCCCAGCGCCAAATGGTCTATCTCAAACCGTACCATCCAATTTATTTTCGGAACTTCTGACAGTAGAGGATACTGCCAATGGTTGGAAGTAGAACGACAGGTCAAAAAAGGATCAACAGCCATCTATATTCTCGCTCCCTGTATCAAAAAGAAAAAAGATGAAGAAACAGAGGAAGAAAAACTGGTCCTGACATCATTCAAAGCCGTTCCAGTGTTCAAAGTTGAGGATACAGATGGGAAACAACTGGATTACCAGAACATTGAACTGCCTGAACTTCCACTTATCCAAAGAGCATATGACTGGGGCATCAATGTAAAAGCAGTGCCTGGGAGTTATTCTTATTATGGATATTTCGTTCCAGCAAGAAAAGAGATAGCACTTGCAACGACAGCAGAGAAGACGTTTTTTCACGAGCTATCCCATGCAGCGGATTACATTCTCAAAGGCAATTTGAAACCAGGTCAAGATCCGCTACAAGAGATAACGGCTGAACTTTCTGCCCAGGCTCTGGCAAGGATAGCAGGTAAAAACGCCGAAGACACAACAGGCAACAGCTACCGTTATATCAAAAGATATGCTGCACAAATAAAAATGGACCCTCACAAAGCCTGTCTGACTGTTCTTGCTGATACTGCAAATATCTTAAATCTGATTCTTTATGGAAAAGATGATATGCAGAAGGTTGCCTGAATCAAAGGAGGACAGGCACCACAAACCTTAGATTTTGACATATATGATAAGGGGGAGCCGATGGCTGAAGAGGTCAGCTGCCCCGCTTATCTGTCTCACCACTGGGTTTATGGCCTATGGTTTTGATTGTTTTTATTTGTTTCCAAAACCTCTAATAACTATATTCTTTTTAGAGAAAATGGAAACAAATACAATGTCCTGTTATTACGTTATAAAGTTACTTAAAATTTTATTTTTTGGAAGAATAAATCTTACCGGATTCCCCTTATCTTTTGCTTTGGTCATTGGTGAACCCAAGATTAATTTAGGTACAGAGGCATACTTCCTTGCCCCTTTAATTGATTTATCTATCCTTTCTTGCGGTATTTCCTTATCAGAATGGCCATATATTTTTATTATAGTCTTTTCTTATAGGAAGGTATCAACCCGATGAACTTGTATTATTCTATAGGGGTTCTG
>JACNHV010000103.1 GCA_014383445.1 Candidatus Desulfobacula maris
GAATCTCAACCAGCTCTTTTTCTCCCTTGAAATTCAAATACTGCTGCCGGGCAAAATGAACTGGAATAATATCATCATTGATGCCATGAAAGAGGATAACCGGGGTTGTGGTCTGTCCGGCCCAAGTGTGAGCCGGAAATTTATGTTTCATTAAAAATTTTACAGGAAACAAAGGATAATGATACTGTGCCACCTTGGCCAGGGAAGGATACGCTGATATAAGAATCAAGCCGTTGATATCAGTCTGAGCTGCAATAAAGGTTGCCACCCCCGTTCCCAGGGACTCTCCCATAAGATAAACGGGTAACTTCTGATGATCCTTTTTTTTAATATAAAGAATCAGGTCAAGGGCCTGTTGAAGAAAAATGCTTTCGCCGGGCACATTCAAATCTTTTCCATAACCAGGGTATTCAAATACTATAAGGTTGGAATTAAACTCCTTTAAAAGATCCAGAAAATAGACTCGATCACATGCATTGCCGGCATTTCCGTGGAAGATGACGATCCAGCTGTCAGGCTCCGGTTTTGTCTCAAGATAGTAGCGGATGCCCCCGATGGTTTGGGCCCTGGCATTACGCCTTTCCATTTCAGGGCAATCACCAAACTGGCTTGTGGAAGGGAAAAATAACATCTTATCCTGAAAAAAATAGAGCGCAACCAGGATAAGGGTATAAAACAATATAACATAGCTGATGATCTGTATGAACGATTTCATTGTGGGTCTCTTTATAATCTATTAAACAAATGACATTGAGTGACTTCACATAAAATAGTATGTCATAAAAAAGCGATATTGACAATTTGGATGTAAAAAAATCAGTCAGCTTTTACAGCAATGGTTTTTTTAAGCAAAACATTCCCCATCCTGAACATTGATACTTCTTGTTGCATAGGCTCCCATCTCTGAGTTATGGGTAACCACAATGATGGTATGCCCTTCGTCATTCAAAGATTGTAGCAGCATCATGATTTCATTGGCTGTTTTTGAATCCAGATTTCCCGTAGGCTCATCAGCAAGTATAATAGGGGGTTTGTTTACAAGGGCCCTTGCAATTGCCACCCTTTCCTGCTCTCCGCCGGACAGCTGATCCGGCAGCCGGTGTGCTTTTGTTTCAAGTCCCACCCGTTGGATCACCTCTAAAGCCATCTGGTTTTTGATCTTTTTTTTCTGACCTGTGACGGCCATGGGAAGTTTGACGTTTTCCAAAACTGTCAGATAGGGAATGAGCTGAAAAGATTGAAAAATAAATCCAATATATTCGCTCCTGAAATCAGCCCGTTGTTCACCACTTAAAGAATAGAGATCAAGGGAATCCACAAGAACTTTTCCCTGGGTCGGGTGATTGAGTGCACCCATAATGGACAGCAAGGTACTCTTACCAGAGCCTGACTGCCCCATAATGGCGATAAACTCTTCATCATCAATAAAAAATTCCATGTGTTTAATTGCATCCACCATAGTGTCACCACTTTGATATGTTTTTTTTAATCCTTGAATTTCGATTAAATGATTAACCTGTGTCATTTTTATTCTCTTCCTATTTTAAAGTGATCTTAATGCTTCGCTTGGATCCATGTTACTGGCTTTAAACGCAGGGTAAAGACTTGCCAGAAGACTTAGGGCCACTGCCATGAGTATGGAGATAATTCCAAGGTTTGCATTGATTCCGGCAAACGCCCCATCTTTCATCACTAAAGGAATAATACCGTAAGCAATCAGATTTCCGATAACAAATCCCAGGATACCACCAATGATACCAAGCAACAGGGCTTCCAGCAAGATAATCTGCATGACATGCCCTCTTCTGAACCCGATGGCCCTGAAAATTCCAATTTCCCTGGTTCTTTCGTTTACTGATCCCATCATGGTGACCAGAACCAGCAAAGAGCCAATGAGAATCACAATAATGGATATACCCAGGCTGAAAGATCTAAACATGTCAATGGACTGCATTTTAGACATGACTGCCTGCTTCATGGCCGTAACTTTTGCATCTGGAAATTTCTCTGCAATCTGCAATGTCAGTTCTGAAATGGGACATCCCTGGCAAAAAGCCGATATCTCAACCATTGATAGTTTGCCTTGTTTTCCCAGGAGTTTCTGGGCTGAGCTTAAACTTGCAATAATGGCATCATCCTCAGCTGCACCCGTGGGTTTTAAAATCGTTGCCACTTTAAAGGATGTTCCAGAAAGACTTATGAAATCACCCTGTTTAAATCCCAGCAAGGTTGCTACCTGAGACCCCAGCATCACCTCATCTTCTTTTTCAGGAAATGCTCCGCTGGTTTTATGCCACCATGTTTTCAAGGCAAGTTCTTCTTCAAATAATACCCCCATTAACAGGACATTTTTATCATTTACCATTACTGGCCCCAGGACTTTCGGGGCAATGATGGAAAGATTTTTATAATTTTTTATGGTTTTTATACCGGGCAGTTTTTCCTGATCAAACTCCCGGACCTGGTAGCTTACGCCGCCCACATCAATACCCCCGTAATTGAGTGACAGGTTTTCACTTTTAGGAACCATGACAATATTGGCACCAAACTGGTTGAGCCGCTCCTCAATATTTTTGGTCATGCTTTCCGTGATGGAAAGAAGGGTGACCACCGTTGAAATGCCAATGACAAGACCCAGTACCAGAAAAAGCATTTTACCTTTTCTACGCTTAATATTTCCAAAAGAGATATTATGGAGTTTCAAGTTCTTCCTCCTCTTTTTTCAATGTATTTTTATGCTGACGGTGATTGATTTGATTGAGCAGCGTTACATTCAGATTCTGCTGATCAAACTTTGAAGTGATGTTGGAAAGATTGACTATACGTCTGTCATAAGTAATAACAAGGCGTGTCGTATTCTCGTCTTTAACCGAATTTTTCACCCCTTTAATGGCACTTATTTCCGTGATGACACCTGCAGGCCATTTAGACTCTGATTCCAGTTTAAAAATCGCATCATCCAGATGACGAGTGGTCATATATGAAATCGCCTGGGGAATAGTCACAACACTCAGTCCCACAATAATAACCAGGGATACCACCATTGCAATGGTGCCAAATCCCATGCCTCTTTTTCTTATGCCAAGGACTTTCTCTCTTTTTTCCCGATATTTTTCCGGATCATATGCCATATTAACATCCTTTCTCTGCACTATTTATACTTGCAATACCATGCATTATCATTGATATCCTTCATGGAAATAACAAGATTATCCCCGTCTACCACACGTTTTAACGGGGCTGGGTTGCATCCGCCTTTGATTTCATTGATCCTGTCCGTGGCAAATCTTCTGCCGCAATTGGTGCAGACCATGACATTGCCTTCCTGGACATACCCTTTGCCGGAACGATAGCAGACATCACAGGAATCAATGGCCGCACGGATCACACCATCTCCACTTTGAACCAGAAAATAATCTACTATGGTCCCTTCATTTGACTTTGTCTTAAAGTAATGAGCCTTGCCATCATTGACTTTATTAATGGGGATATACACATTCCCGTCTTTGGGCTCCATGTTTTTGAATTTGCTTCCAAAAAGTGCATAGGTGTTTGAACCTGCTAAAAGCAGTATAATGAGTATTGTAAAGCTGATAAAACCATTCTTAAATAATTTCATAATTTTTTTTCCTTCTATGTTAAAGATCTTGTGTTGGTTGAGAACCGCCAGGCAAAGGACAGCACGAGCCGGAAGGCGAGGGCGCCTTTCCGGATGAACCTTGATTGCCATTGCTGCGGCCTGCGTATCCACCGCCGCAACTGCTGCCACCGGATATAAACCCGGTTCTTTTTGATTCAAGATATGCAAAGGATTCTTCTTTTGAAATGGAATCAACCGTTTCCAGTTTCCCTGGATATCCCGCGTCAATTAGCGCCTGGGATATTTTCTCAGCCGTCAGCGGTGGTATAAAATCAATTGCAATCAATTTTCTAAATAAATTGGCTCCCATGCCTGAATACCCTTCCAAAGGTGCAAGCCCTGCATTGATTGTGGAAAAACAACCCCCACATGACAGGCTGTCTATTTTCAAAACAGCACGGCTTAACTCCTTGGCCCGGGGTTTTTCAGCTACGACCAGACCTGCTGTTAAAACCAGAGCCAGCCCGACAAATCCTAGGATGATATAATTTATTTTTTTCACATTATCCTCCCATCTTATAAATATTTTTAACCCTCTTGTTCCAGATATCTTTCAAGACCTGTACCAAGGATTCAATTTAATTGGATTAAATGCTAACAATCTGAAAAGACAGGAAAATTATTTGATTATGAACAAGGTGGGTTCAACAACTAAAGAAAGAAATTACAGACTATTCCACATATAGGTGTAGGATAGTCTACAAATTTAAATTTTATATTTTTCCAGCCGGTATAAAAGAACGTGCCTGGGTATTTTTAACAATCTGGCAGCTTCTGAACGATTTTGGCCGGCCTTTTCAAGTGCTTTAATAATATAGCTTTTTTCAATATCCTCCAGAGCAATCCCTTCATCTGGAATAACCGGTCTAAAGGTTGTAGCTGATGATTCATGAACAAGCAGGTGAAGATCTTCCGGTTCTATCACCTTTTTTTTCCTTAAAATAATACATCGTTCGATTATATTCTGCATTTCCCTGATATTCCCGGGCCATTGATAGGCTTTTAACACCTCCTGGGCTTGCTGGGAGAAAAAAACATCTTGAGGCGCATCAAACTTTTTTAAGAAATGCTTTACAAGGGCAGGAATATCTTCCGTCCGCTCCCTTAAAGGCGGGATAAAGAGAGGAATAACACTCAACCTATAATACAAATCCTCCCTGAAGTTCCCTTGTGCAATCCTTTTTTGAAGATCCAGGTTTGTGGCAGCAACAATCCTGATATCAACACTCTTTGCTCTTTCAGCTCCCACTGGCTGGACTTCTTTTTCCTGGATTGCCCGCAATAATTTGACCTGGGTATCCATAGCCAGCTCTCCAATTTCATCTAAAAAAAGTGTCCCGCCCGAGGAGGTTTGGAAATGTCCTTTCCTGTCTTTTATGGCACCGGTAAAAGATCCTTTTACATGACCGAAAAGTTCACTTTCTAACAGACCTGTCGGAATGGCTGCACAATTTACTGCAACCATGGGGCCATTACTTCTGGGGCTGTTCTGGTGAATCAATCGTGCCAGGACTTCTTTGCCCGTACCTGATTCTCCTGTAATTAAAACCGTTGCCTCACTGTTTGCAGCCCTGGATGCTGTTTCCAGCAGCTCTTTCATGACAGAGCTTGCAGACACAATGCCTTTGGTACCGGTAAGACGATTGATTTCACTTGCCTGCAGCTTTGTTTTAGACCGCAATCCCCTAAGTTCCAATGCTTTTTTACAGGATAAAATCAGTGTATCCCGGTCAAAGGGCTTGGTGATAAAATTAAACGCCCCTTTATTCATGGCCTGGACAGCCATTTCAATGGAGCCGAATGCCGTCATTATAATCACGGGGATATCTGGCGCATCTTTTTTTATCTTTGCCAGGATATCAAGCCCGTTCATATCCCCTAGTTTAACATCTGTCACAACAAGATCCGGAGCTGTTGTTTCAAAATATTCAAGCCCCTGTGCCCCGGATGATGCTGTGACAACATTAAATCCTTTTGCCGCCAGATTGTATTGGGTAACCCGTCTTAAGCTTGGATCATCATCAATCAATAATATTGTATCAGACATATTGGATACTCTCATTA
>JACNHV010000211.1 GCA_014383445.1 Candidatus Desulfobacula maris
TGACCTTCAGGTTAGAGCTTGTAGCAATGTCCATCCAGCGGACGTAAGGCGATCACCCTGGAACGGGTTATGGAAAATTTCTTATGGCAAATATCCAAACAAAGTCCAATTCCATTGACAATTCCATAATGGATAGCATATTTTTGTCTATGCATATTCAAGTTTAAAAATATTTGAACTACAAAACCAATAAAAGGAGCTTTATCAATGAAAGTTGTCAATTATAAAGATGTATTAATCGAGGGTAAATGGCATCCTGTTTCAACAGGTTCGGCCATATTTGTTGCTGCAAATATGGAGCACCAGTTCAGGAACACATCTGAAAAAACCTTTACCTTTATATGCCTGATTCCGTCGGGAGCGCCGGAATTATAATGGACACAAGATCCTGTGTAGGGGGAAATGGTCAATTCATCGTGGGTGTTCACAAGCCTGCCTTTAAGGTAAAAAACCTGAGAGACCAAGACTATTTTGAATCTCTTGGGCAGCTTGAAGACGGCACGATGATTGACAACAACGTTAATTTTCCCAAGGAGGATCTTTATGAACCCCATGCAGACATCATCTATGAAATTGCCAACCAGTTTGCCTTCAGGGGCACAACCTATATTAACTCTGCATGGGCTGACATAAAAGCTGCCCATCCTGAAAAAATCCGTATTTCAGCGCCTGAACCCTGCTCTCTGCTTCAAAATTTTGAACGATTCCGCAAGGACAAAAGCACGGGGATAGAAGATAAAACAGCCCTTCTGGACATCCTGCCCCACCCATTGCTCATTGCACTGGCCCAGGCCTCTTCTGATCCCCAGGAGCTGACGCTTCTGGCTAAAAAATCCTGCAACATTCTTTTTGATCCCAGAGGCCAGATCCCTGTTGGGATCGGATATAAAAAAAACCAGAACAATGCACTTATTCCAGATATCTATGACCCTGAACTTTTTGAAGTGCTTGTGAACAATCCGTATCTTCCGGATGACTATAAAAATACCCTGGTATTGAAACCAGGAGTCCAGGGAAGCAATGAAATTACCGGAGAATATTTGTCTGAAGATGGAAAAACCCATGTATTCGAATATTTAAGACGTAACTCATATATTCCCTGGGGTCATTTTGCATCCAATATGGCAAACGATGCCATCCGGTACAGCGCCCTGGACCTTTGCCTGGAAGATATGAAGGGCATCCGCCATTTATACTATCAACGTGCATTTGTAAGACTGGCGCAAGGGCTTGGCATTTTTCTATCTGATAAAAGAAAAGGCCTAACTCAAAACGAGCTTGAAGATCTCAGGGATAAAATACAAAAAAAGCTTGCCCTATCCCCCTGCCCGGCTCTGGAATTTGACAGTACTCTGTGGGGGTGGAACTTTGGATTTGGATATGCCCAGTCCGGCCACAGGCTTCATGCCTCCCACCAGATGATCCACCAGCAGAACGCCATGGTCCCGAAAATGGTTCAAACCTGTTCCGGGCAAAAGATATCTTCTTTTGCCTGCGGTGATCTGATCCGTGATTTTATTGAACAATACACCAAAGCCACGGGCAAACCCTTTTTTGAAACATACTTAAATGCCATAAAAAACAATACCAGAACAGATAATAAAACAATTGGCGAATCCTCCCTGATCCTGATGGAAGATGACCATACCATTTTATTTGCACCCAAGGCCCAGGTTTCCGAATGGGAACTGCAACTTATGCCTAAAACCCCCTGCGGCAATATTCTTGAAGCTGATACAAATATGAGAAATTCCCTGGACAAGGCCATTCTGACCGCTGTAAAAGTCCTTGAATCCCTGGGCGTACAAATGGTTACCACCATTGAATTTTCAAAACGATTTGATTCTAAAAATTGCGATCAGCATCTTTTATATTCGTTTATCCCTAAACTTCCCCACGCACCGGCCACCTTTTCCGAAGCACAACTACGATGGATCAGCGGGTGCTATCCCGAGGATTTTGCCACAACCTGCCGCAGGGTAATCAAAAACTTTAAATAAGGAATGCAAAATGCTGCTGCATGATTTTATTTATGAATGGGATGGCAAAACCACTAAAGACGAAAAGCCTGTTTCATGGTGGCCGGGATCATACCGGGTAAAAATTGTACGCCTGGCAACAGACAGGAACAATATCAGCTACCTTTTTCACACCGCTGTCATTTTGAAAAATGCCAGAGTCAACCCCACTATGAATACATCTTTAAAAAACTATATCCATAATTTTGCCCGGAAAATATCAAAGGAATATGATCTTAATATCGATAAAACCTTGTGGATTGAACTGGCTGACAAAATCCAGGTAGCCCAATTGAAACCGGAACAAAAGCTGGCCCCTGAAATACTTTATTCCGTATCCTGGAGACCCATCCGGCCCAACGAGCTTGAAATGATAAAATCCTATATTACAGACATGTAAAAAGGCCGGTTAAAAAAATCTAACCAGCCTTTTTATTTTACCTTAATCAAAAATCATAAAAAACTAAACAATTCCCTGATCCATCATTGAATCTGCCACTTTAATAAATCCGGCAATATTGGCACCATTGACATAGTTGCCAGGAGTTCCATATTCTTCTGAAGCTAAAAGACAAGTTGAATGAATGCTTTGCATGATGCCTTTAAGCCTGGCCTCCACTTCTTTCCTGGACCAGTTGACTCTCATTGAATTCTGGGACATTTCAAGCCCGGATACGGAAACGCCACCTGCATTTGCTGCCTTGCCCGGGGCATAGAGAACTTTATTGTCAAGAAAGATATCAACACCTTCCGGCGTGGTCGGCATGTTTGCCCCCTCACTTACCAGATATACACCATTATTGATCAAATTCTGGGCATCTTTTGCATTAATTTCATTCTGGGTCGCGCTTGGGAAGGCACAGTCTGCTTTCTTGTCCCAGAGCGGATTATGATCGGAGGAACTATCAAGCACAGTATAGACAGATCCCTGATATTTTTGCGCATACTCTTTGATTCTGGCTCGTTTTGCATTTTTCAGATACATTACATACTGAAGTTTTGCTTCATCAATCCCTTTTTCATCATAAATATATCCGGAAGAATCAGAAAGTGTAACAACCTTTGCTCCCAGATGGTTTAATTTTTCAGCAGTGTACTGGGCCACATTTCCTGAACCTGAAACCAGGCAGACTTTATTTTTAAGGCTTTCTTTTCTGGTGGCCAGCATTTCCTCGGCAAAAAAGACTGCACCATATCCGGTTGCTTCCGGCCTGATCAGACTTCCACCCCAGTTAAGACCTTTGCCTGTCAAAATACCTGAAAATTCATTTTTTAATTTTTTATACATCCCGAAAAGATACCCGATCTCTCTTCCGCCAACACCGATATCCCCTGCAGGAACATCTGTATCCGGACCTAAATGACGAAAAAGTTCAGACATGAAACTCTGGCAGAATCTCATGACTTCATTATCTGATTTACCCATGGGATCAAAGTCTGATCCACCTTTTCCCCCGCCAATGGGCAGAGTTGTCAATGCATTTTTAAATGTCTGTTCAAAAGCAAGAAATTTCATGATGGAAAGATTGACGGAAGGATGGAAACGAAGTCCCCCTTTGTAAGGTCCAATAGCAGAGTTCATCTCGATTCTAAAGCCTCTGTTGACCTGAACTATACCTTGGTCATTTACCCAGGGAACTCGGAATTGAATAACACGTTCCGGCTCTACGATTCTTTCCATTATTTTGGCATGCCGGTATTCGGAATTCTTATCCAGAAGCGGTTTTACTGATTCGGCAACTTCTGTTACTGCCTGATGAAATTCTTTTTCAAACGGATCTCTTGCAATAACAACATCCATTATTGTATCCATTTTCTCTCTCCTGCCCCTGTTTAAAATATATTTTTAATTATTTCAATTCAGGATAAACACCAGGTTAATATGTGAAATATAATAACATTTATCATAACCTGATGACAATAATTTATTAAAATACTTAAGCATGGTTTTTAAAAACCATGGGTTCCCAATATCTGATTACACTTACTTTTCTATTTTTATTCATCATTTTTCCCCAAACCCTTTATTGACTTCAAGCTTAAACAAAGATAACGTATGCTCCTTTATGACACAGATTTATAGAGCAGATAAAATGGAAAATGATCAATCTATCCACCAGATAGTACTGGCAGTTCCGGAAACCATAGTGGAAATAAAAAAATGCCCCTCCATGGGATCTGTTTTTCTCAAAGCCTTTTTAATTTCCCCTTTTCGCTCCAATACGATTAAAGATGATGTTATTGTCAAAAAGACCCGGATTATTTTAAAAAATTACCTGCCGGATAAAGAGCTGATTAAAAATTACAGGATTGTCTGTGGATTTTCCAAAGACAGACCCGAGATCATCCCCATATCCTATTTACAGACTATTTTCACAGGCCTTCTGGGTAAATTTATCACCTCGCCCTTTTTTCCAATAAGTCCCCTGGGACTGATCCATATATTTCAATCATTTGAACAGAAAAGACCTGTGTCCACAGATGAGATTCTTGATCTTGCCTGCACACTTGACAGCATAAAAAAAACCGGAAAGGGTATTGAAACCGGCTTTACCCTGGAAGTCAGGTCCCAGGGCAAACTTGTCTGGCAGGGCATCTCTGTGTTTTTTACCCGAAGCCCTGTAAAAAAGAAAAAAACTGTAGAGAAAAAAGAGGAAACATTTTTAGAAAAAAAAGAAACCATACTTGTACCAGCTGGGACGGGACGAAAATATGCAAACGTATCCGGTGATTATAACCCTCACCACCTTTACACTGTTTTAGCAAGGCTTTTTGGATTCAAAAGGGCTATTGCCCACGGCATGTGGAGCCTTGCAAGGGTTGTTGCAAGCCTTGACAAAAAATTTGGCATTCATGATTCAGCTTTTGTTGAAGCCTCTTTTAAACTGCCGATTTTCATGCCTGCAACAACCTGCCTGGGGTATGAATGCCAAAATGATACAGAAAACCAACAGGCCATTGTCAATTTTGAACTTCGTGATAAACAAAAAGGACTTCCCCATCTAAAGGGAAGGCTTCTTAAGACTATATCAAGGTAGTAGAAACTATGCTGGGTTCTGTATTTGCACTGACTTCGGCCTTTTTATGGGCCAGCGCTGTGATCCTGTTCAAAAAAAGTGGTGAAGTGTTTTCTCCTGTTTCTCTGAATATTTATAAAAGCGTTGTGGCGCTGATCCTGGTTTCCCTGACCATGGTGATCCTTAATATCCCTATCCTCCCGGACAAACCCATCAATGACTGGCTGCTTTTGGCGGCATCAGGCTTTATCGGGATTACTCTGGCAGATCTTTTCTTTTTCATGGCTTTAAACCGTCTGGGTGCAGGCCTTGTTGCCATTGTGGAATGCCTCTATCTTCCCAGCGTGATCTTTTTTTCTTTTATCCTGCTGAACGAAAATTTAAGTTTCAATGCTATTATCGGTGGCCTCCTGGTACTTACAGCCGTTCTTGTTGGGTCAATGAAAAGAAAAAAGTCTCTGGAAGAAACCCTGGAAAGCAAAATTCCCTTGTCCGGCATTATTCTTGGCTGTCTTTCCATGATCTTTCTGGCTGCCGGCATTGTTATGATAAAAGACTTGCTGGAACGAACCGATGTCTTCTGGGCAACCCTTGTCAGAGTAGCTTCTGCCAGTATATCC
>JACNHV010000101.1 GCA_014383445.1 Candidatus Desulfobacula maris
GCATAAATAATTTTTCAATCATAATTTAAATCCTGTTATAGTATTTAAACACCAATATAAACTGTATTTATTAGTAATGCAATACTAATAAATACATTCATATACTAACCTACAATACTAATTGACCTTCCCAACAGGTGTGACATCTACGGTTCATTTTGTCGGTTTGAATTAAACCTCTTTAAAGGTCCATTTTGCTATAAAATAATCGCTCCTTGAGAATAAATCATCAAATAAGATTGGATTTCAGGGCTATAATAGAAGCCTGGGTTCTATCATTTACACCCAGTTTGTTAAAAATATTTACAATATGAGATTTGACTGTATTGATGCTGATACCAAGATCCTGTGAGATATCAGGATTTGTATATCCTTTGGAAATTAATGTTAACACCTGGATTTCCCTTTTTGAGAAGGCGAATTTAATTTCAGAGTGTTGTGTTAATTCTTTGTTTTGGCGATCTTTAGTGTCTGTGATATCTACAATTATAGAAGTGACTGCAGCAAGGTTGTTTTTTTTATCAAAGACAGGATAAGATCTGATCTCCCCGCATTTTCGCCGACCATCAGCCAATGTAACCCATTTTTGAGAAATTCGGGTCCTGTGTGTAGCCAGCACAGGCTCTATGGGACAGATAACACATGGGCCTTCTGTATTATGAAATTTTGCATAGCATTTTTCACCCATCAGGTCTTTGTGATTTTTACCATAAACAGCCGCGCCGTTTTTGTTTACATAGCGAATTGTATAATCTGTATCAATTGGAAAATAATATGATCATCGATTTATATCAAACAGCTGATTTTAATAAACGGTTGAATCTGTTTCTTGAGCATAGAAGTTTAAGACGAGTGTTTATAAGTGTTGAGATGAACCCCAATCAAAAAAAATGTGATACAACTGCAGATAAGCATATTCAAAGATACGGAAAGGTTAAATTCTTATCTGCTTTGATTGGCGGTGGGTCCTTGATTTATTTTCTCTTTTTTTTAATCTTCGGCACAATTCTTTCTATTCCTGCTGGCATGAATTCCAAATCTGCCTTGATGTTAGACTTTGGTTTGAGTCTGATGTTTTTTTTTCAACACAGCATAATGGTGAGAGCTAAATTCAAAACGATCTTGGAAAAAACAATCCCCGAAGTAATGATTCCGGCATTTTATTCAATTGTCTCTGGTATCACACTTATTTGTACTGTCCTGTTCTGGCAGGAAACAGGACAACCCATTTTTGTTCCTCCAATCTGGGTAACGCCTATAATGTCTGGTGCCTTTACTCTGGGTATAATCGGATTTTACTGGGGAGTAAAATCACTGCCGTTTTTTGATCCATTAGGTGTTCGAATAAAAAAAATGAATTCTAAAAAACCATCGTTAAAATTAATCGGGCCGTACCGACTGTTAAGACACCCCTTATACTTTTTTATGCTGATTATTATATGGGCCAGCACATCATTTACACTCGATCGAATTCTGTTTAACTGCCTTTGGAGTCTTTGGATTCTCATGGGAGCATGGCTTGAGGAAAAGGAGTTGTTAACAGTATTCGGCCAGGATTATCTGAAATATCAACAGCAGGTCCCAATGCTGTTTCCAATAAAAAAGGGATACTTGAAATATCTAAATCAAGAAGCAAAACCTGATTTGTATATTTAAAATTTATACCCCGTTTAAAAAGAAGGATTAAAAATGGCACATTCTTACAGAAAATCAGATACCGGCACCTCCTATAATCGTTTAGACAGAGTAAAAAAACAAATCTTTGGTATAATTGTCATTACGCTTTGGCACCTTTTCCCGAAACGTATTGAAAAAATAATCGGAAAACAGTTTTTTACACCCAGACGTCATCGATATTCAGAAGAACAACTTAATTTCCTTAAAACAGGCAGATCTTTCGATTTAAAAATTAATGAAGACACAATAAAATGCTGGCAATGGGGACATGGGCCAAGTATCATCTGTATCCATGGCTGGAATGGTATAGGTTTACAATTTCAATCATTTATTGACGCGGCATTAAACAAGCAATTCTCCATCATTTTTTTTGATGCACCCGCCCATGGATTGTCACCAGGCAATACCTGTAGCTATTTCCAAATGACAGATATTTTAAGGGCATTTCTTAAAAATCATCACAGAAAACCTATCTCAGGATTAATTGGTCATTCTTTTGGTGCTGCCGCCATAATCAACAGTATTTCAAAAGAAAAGCTGTCGATTCCCGTAGTGCTGATTTCACCGGCGATCAGGCTCAAACAAATTGTTGATGCCGCATTTGATCAATACGGTATTCCAAGTCGGATATATACGAAACTGATTGGAGAATATGAAAAAAAATACGGGTATTCATTTACAAAAGATAATCCACTGGAATTGCTTGATAATAATCAGTCTATCCTTATCATTCATGATTTAAAAGATACTGTGATTTCATATAAAGATTCTGAAGATGTGATTCACAGATTTCCCGATTTCAAATTGTTGCAAACACGCAATCTGGGTCATAAAAGAATTCTGAAGGAGTTAAATACCACCCATTCTGCTATTGACCATATCAGCGAATTTCAAAATTTATGAGGTCGATGCTTGCACTTTTAACACCAAAATAACCGGTGAAACCTGGTTCATTTTTTTTGTTGGGATTATATTGTCCCTGGAATTTGCAGATCAGATCCGAATACGATTATTGGGGCAACTCGGTCCCTTCGTTCATGATCTGTATGTACTCCACATATGAATAAAGACGGTTACGCTTCTGTCCGGTTATCTCTTTTACGATACCAAGCTTTTCAAGTTCGCGCAGGCATGCATTGACTGTGGCTGGTGAAAGTTGCGTTTTCTCCTGGATCCAGTTCGGTGAACCTATTGGGCGCGCCAGCATTGCCTTATGAACTTGATGGGCTGAACCGGATATGCGTTTTAGTCCGTTAATGCACAGCCCGTCTTCAGTGGACAATTTCATCAATTGTTGAGATGTTTCAACGGCTCTTGTTGCTGTATGAATAACCGCATCGGCAAAGAAATCGAGCCAAGTCTCCCAATCACCGGTCAGCCTGACTTGGTTGAGAAGTTCATAATAGCGTTGGCGGTGTGTTTTGAAATAAAGACTGAGGTACAGCATCGGTTCTTTAAGTACTTTTTCAGAACATAACAACAGCGTGATGATCAGACGTCCGAGACGACCATTGCCATCAAGGAACGGGTGGATGGTTTCGAATTGGACGTGAGCCAATGCTGCCTTGATCAACACCGGAGTTTTGTTCGGTTGATCATGCAAAAACAGTTCCAGCTTTCCCATACATTCCTGAACATATTCAGGAGGTGGTGGCACAAAAGCCGCATTTCCGGGACGGCTTCCACCGATCCAGTTCTGGCTTCTCCGAAACTCGCCTGGATCACAGTCTTTACCACGACCTTTTGATAGCAGAACGCTATGAATTTCTTTAAGCAGTCTGAGAGAAAGAGGAAAGTCCTCTCCAAGTCGTTTAAGACCATGATGAAGGGCAGCCACATAGTTGCTAACTTCCTGAACGTCATCCAAAGGAACTCCGGGTTGATGCTTGAATTCAAACAGCAGCAGGTCGGAAAGAGATGACTGAGTACCTTCAATCATGGACGAGAGCACCGCTTCCTTGCGCACATACATATAAAGGAAAAGCGATGTGTCAGGAAGTAAAACAGAGACACTGTCAAGACGACCGAGAGCCAACAGAGCCTGGTCAAATTTTTCTCTAAGTTCGGATGACCATTCTATAGGTGGTGTTGGCGGTAGTGTAGCAGGAATAAAGGCTTGAGCCTTTTCTCCAACTGTCGAGATATTAATATAGCGGCCTTGTAAGTCTCTGTTCATGTTTTTATTTCAATTTTTGAATTAACAGTTTTTTTATTTCAAATTAGTCCTTAACGCAAAATAACGGCTTGGCAATATATTGTCAAGGGGTACTTCGGAATTACTAAAAAATCTACGCAGTGTTGGTTCTCGTAGCCGCTGTGAACTTTGAGCATCTAAGGTTTCACCCGTTGCATGTTCGTTGTTAGGACATATTTCAAGCAGGGTCCAAACATTGAACTACTCTCATCTCCCACTTATCGACTATTGAGCCAAGTAAAGCAGTCTTTAATCATGAGTGAAATATTCCCTATTTGGCAATGATTGTCTGCATGTTCTTCCTTTGTGTAAACACGATCTGTTAGTGAATTAACATTCGTAAGAAGTTTGATTTGAAGATCATGCATCTTAAATGGAATGAAATGATCATTTTTCCCTGTTAGATAAAGGACATTCTGAGTTATCCTTTCACAGTGCAAATTTTCTTTATTTAGGTTCAAAGAGTACTCGAATGCTTCAAGAGGAGGTCGTTTTGTTATGTGTGCCAATTGGCTTGTCTGCCACCCTTGAATCCCTTCCTTCTGTGAGACCTTTTTAAAAGACTTTGCCGTATATGTTCGAAAGTACTTTATGAAAAACATCATCACCATTCGAGCAAAAGCCGGTGGAATATGTGAATAATCGACTGCATGCCCTGAAGCTATAACGTTTTTGATTCTCGGTTCGAATGCCGCCGCTCTCAGACAAAACCAGCCACCCATGGAAAGTCCCATAATTGAAGCTTCGTTAATATTGTAATAGTTTAAAATAGCACTAACCGGCTTTTCCCATTGATAATCCAAGGGAATTCCTTGTTTTAAAAGGACACCTCCTTGACCCGGCCCTTCGAATCCAATAACATCATAGCCCATTCCAGCAAAACTTTTCATGATGAAGTACCATTCTTCTAAAAAAGAATCGAATCCGCCATGAATGAGAAGAGTCCCTTTTTTAATGCCATTGGCTTTAAACTGTATTGAGTAAAGGTTACCTCCATCATAAGGGACACAATCTTTCAACGACTCATTACTTCCTATTGCATTATTAAAAAGATCCACGAAAATGTCATAGTAACGTTCCTTTCTTTCCAGGTCATCAGTTAGATAGAACTCTGCAGCTCTTCTATAAAAAGCAGCGTTCAAAAACCGCTTCTCCTGTTCGGCTTTGTCACCAAGATGATCCATTGCTAATTTCCAGTCATTGAACGTTTTGATTTTTAAACTAACTTTTTCAATCTCAGTTTTCGGAAGAAAACCAAGGGAATGCCATCGGTTTAGCTGGTAGTTAAACACTTTGTTTTTGTTGAATGGGAAATATCCGACCGGGAAGGATATTCCTTGATTTTGGTTCGCTATTCTTTCCATTTTATTCTATCGTCCATTAACTTGAAAATAACCGGTATCACCCGGTTCATTTTCTCGTTGTTCGTTAGCCAAAGACGGATCATTAATGGATTTTTTTATTTTTGGACCTTTCTGTCTTTCAAAAACTTTATATTAAATTTGTTGCCAAAATGGCACCAATGACATATAGTATATGGAATAATTGAAAAGCAAACCATAAAATTTAAATAATTAGGAGAGGATTCAAAAATGAAAGTTGAAACTAAAACCGCTCGTGTCTCAGCGCGGATATCACCTAATGTCTATAACACATTAACCGAGGCATCTGAAATCACGGGGTCTACATTAAATCAATTTATAGTACACGCAGCGCTTGAAAAAGCCCAGGCCATTATTGAACATGAAAATAAAATCAGGTTAAATAAACAAT
>JACNHV010000100.1 GCA_014383445.1 Candidatus Desulfobacula maris
GGCTTTTCCAAAAATCTTTATGGTGATCTTGTTTGCACCGGGAGCTTTTGTGACAATACCTTCTGTATCCGTTGAATCAAGGATATACCCGAATTTTGAATCCATTAATGAATAATCAAAATGCTTTGCCCCTAAAAGACCTATTTCTTCACAAATAGTAAAAATAATTTCAACGGGCGGGCAATCTATCTTGTTTTCAAGGATCACATCCATGACTTCAAGAATGATAGCAAGGGCAGATTTGTCATCTGCACCCAGGATGGTTGTTCCATCACTTCTAAAAATACCATCCTCAAACTGAACCTTTATACCCTTTCCCGGCCCGACAGTATCCATGTGACCGCATAAAAATACAGGTTCTGCATCAATATTTCCCTTAAATTTAGCTACAAGGTTGGAGCAATTGCCACCCACCTGTTCTTTTGCAGTATCATAACAGACTGTAGCACACATTTTTGTCAATATTTTTTCAAGTTCCATCGCAACATCCTTTTCCTGGCGGGAAAGAGAATCAATCTCAACAAGGTCCTTAAATCTTTTGCCCAGTCTCTGTGAATTTATCATTTATCATTCCTTAAGTTAATCGAGTATTATAAAAGCTGCCTGACAAATCAAAGGAATAATATATACTAAATTTTTTTTATTAATTCTATAATTAATTACTAAAGTACTCGGCATCTCAGTGTTCTAATTGACAGTCATATTAATCTGAAGTATTAAATTGATATCCTTATATTAAAAGATTACCAGTACTGTATATGTCCGGGTAATGATACTTTTTTAACGGGGGAAAAATACAAAACGGAGGTGAACGGAATGAAATACATCGTAACAACAGAAAAATCAATTGAACAGGCTGTTAAAGATTTAGAGGAAGCAGTGACTAAAAATAAGTTTGGCGTTTTGCATATTCATGATTTAAAAGCAACCATGAAGAAGAAGGGAATTGATTTTCCCCATGAATGTAGAATTTTTGAAGTCTGTAATCCTCAACAGGCAAATGCTGTTTTGACGAATGATATGAGTCTCAATATGGCATTACCATGCAGAATATCTGTTTGGGAAGAAAATGGACAAGTTAAAATAGGGACTTTAAAACCCACAGTGCTTTTGTCTGTTTTGAGTGATTCTAAAGAATTAAAATTAATCGCCGAAGAAGTAGAAAACACAATCAAAACAATCATTGGTGAAGCGAAATAAGTCGCTGAATTATATTTTGATAAGGGTGTAGAAATTACATGAAAATTTGTTGAAAAATATACCAGATTTTCTTTGTATTTTAGAACAAAAACTGTAAAATTGATTGACAAACAAGGGTCTTCGGGTGTACTGTTTTCCTCTGTTTCGATGCGGAAGTGCGCGGCTCACTGGTGGGGCCCTCGGACTTCAAATCCGATGTGAGGCGCTAACACCGTCTCGGGTGGGTTCGATTCCCATGCACTTCCGCCATCCCTACCTACTGAATATCCCCCTAAACAATTGAAAGAATTCAAAAAAAGGCTTGATCAGAAAGAAAAGTCCATTAATCAACAGCCCTTGATTTTGTCTGTGAATCTGTCGTCACCAGTTAAATGCATCATAGCCTTTTTTGATTCTGCAAGAATAAAATGCTCCGGTCGAATCCCCAGGATCATAAGAACAATATCGTCAAATGTTATTATTGGCGATATCTCTTCTTGCGGTTATATCATTTTTGGTTTATTCTGATTCTTAAAATTCAAAAAGCAAGGCCTGACAGCATTCAAATCAAGGAGTCCAATATGGCAATAGCAAAATCTATTACACAGGACATTGAGCTTATTGATGGCCACACCAACATTATTTTAATTGCCCCCCATGGTCATGATAAAGATGACGTGAATACCGGGAAATTAGTGCGCCTTATGGCTGAACAAAGCGGTTGCTATGCCATTATCAATGAAACATATCAAAAGCCTGAAGAGAATAAAAATGCAGACAAAAAAAATCATATAATTGATCTCAATCGTATTGATCAAGTTAACGAGCATCTGAAAAAAGAATTTTTAGACCACCTGCTTGAATATAAAAACGAGATTAAAAATAAATTTGGCAATGTTTTAATTTTCTGGATTCATGGAGCAGAAAATAAAAGCATATTAAATGATAGCCAATCTCAAAGTTTAATTGCGCCCGGTGGAATCAAAATTTTAATCGGATATGGGCAGGACTCTGAACTACCAAGGCAAACAGCATCAGATGAAACAGCCATTAAATTATATCAAACACTAAATAATAATAATCTGCCTACGGTTATGGCTGATGCAGCCATCCGCATGAAAAATGAGAAAAAGCCGGAAAAGGATAGAGAAAAAAATGATTGCGGGTGGAATAAATTTAACATGAATCAGCTGTTTGCCAAAAAGGATTATGATTCTGGATACAAAGAGTATATTGATGAATATGTGCAGTCTATCCAGCTGGAGATCAGAATAAAAGGTTGCAGGGACAGCAATGAAAACCTTGAATCAACGAGTCGGGATTTGGCTGGCGCACTTGCTTTATTTGTTGAAAAAAAACTGGTGAGCAAAACATCAGGTTCCCTTGTAGAAGATGCTTATTCAACCCTGTTTGATTTATTCTCCAGGCATTATGAAAATGCCATGATGGATGCTGGCGAGTACATTATTAAAACCTTTTACGGGAATGATATTGAAAAGGCACGAAATAATGAATCAACCCAAAAAGAAACCCTTAATCAGCTCTACGAAAAAATTGATAAGAACAAAGATGCCAACAGTCCCTCCAGATCCAAATTATACCATGCTAAAAACCTTGTTGTTCAAGCATATGATTTAGAAAATTTTTTATCCCCCCAGGGTTTCTCAACATTGAGAAACTTGTCTTTAAGTCATAAAATTTACCTGTTGAGCGTTAAAGAACTTGATCAGAAAAAGTATTGGATAGACAAAATTTTTTCAGAGCAATTAACGATTAAACAATTACAGGATAAAAAGGGAAGCGTCCAGTCAAAGGACCCCACACCAAAATATTTGATAAATCATCCAGAAGAAATATGGGAAGACAAAAATAAAAATATATTTAGTTTTGAAGGTTTAAAAAAACATCCCCCTAAAAAATTAAAAGAATTCAAAAAAAATCTTGATCAGAAAAAAAATGATTTTGAAAAAGAGGTCCAGCGTTTGGCTGAATCAATTAATTCTTATAAAAAATACCTGGAAAAATTTTCAAGTATCAGGTCTACTCTTGAAAAAGCAATTCAGTATAAAGAAGCGGATCACTGAGAAAACCCGCGTAAAAGGCTTACAACAGTTTTCCCCTCTATGACGATTTCTTTATCTTGATTTTCAATCCAGCTTTTTATTTCAATTATCTCGGCCTCAGGATCAAGGGCAATTATTTCAAACCACGCACAAAGGTTATCCCCACCTTATCCTATTATCATTAAATATTGTGTTTACAACAGCATTTTTCTGAAAGAAGAACGATGATGCTTGATTAAAAAAGAGTCGTAACGTATAAAAGCAAAGGGAAATTACTCTATAGGATTAATAGGAACTGTACAACCTGAAGGTAAACAATGAAAATTCTGCTTACAAATGATGATGGATATAATGCACCGGGAATTCTTGCGCTGTACAAAACGCTTCGATCTTTTCACGAGGTTATTCTGATTGCACCTGATAGAGAAAAAAGTGCAGTAAGCCATGGTATCAGCCTTAATGAACCCATGAGGATTGATACTATAAGTTTAAATGGAGAAGATCAGGTATATGCTATTGCAGGAACACCTGCCGATTGTGTTAAGCTTGGCCTGTCTGAAATCTTCACCACTCTGCCTGACCTGGTTATTTCCGGGATTAATCCCGGCAGCAACACAGGGGTTAATATTAATTATTCAGGCACAATAGGGGCAGCCAGGGAAGCTGCATTAAACGGCGTATTAAGCATGGCCGTCTCGATATTTACCAAAGGGGAAACTTTAGATTTTGAGGGTGTTTCCCGATTTGCAGCCAAGATAGCAGACAAAATTCATGATTATAACCTGCCTTTTGGGACCTTTTTAAATATTAATGTTCCTGGTATTCCTATTGATGAGGTCCTTGGTATAAGAATAACCCGGCAGGCATCAAATAATGTATCAAAAAAATTTGACAAAAGGACAGATCCTAAAAACCGGGCCTATTATTGGTATGCTCGAATTGGAAACACTGATAATGATCCTGGTACAGATGGTACAGATACAGATGGCACAGATGTTAATGCATTATCCCAAAACTATATTTCAATGACTCCTATTCGATGTGATGTAACTGATTATAAAGCAATGGCAGAATTGGAAAATTTAAACTTTAAAAAAAATTAGGGCTCACTCAAAAATTAATACTATCCAAATAAGGTCTTTGCCATTGTTTAAAATTTTTATAGGGAAAAACACTTCAATCCATACTCAATTACGCTATGGATTTGATACAATCTGAAAGTCTTTTTATTGCTTCTTTTAATTGTTCTTTTGTGGAAAATGAAAAATTAATTCTCATATGATTTTTTTCAGGATCTTCACCATAAAATTGTTCTCCAGGGACAAAGGCGACTTTATGTTTTATGGCTTTAAAAAATAATTCAGCTGTATCAATATGCTCAGGAACTGTAACCCAGAGGAACAGTCCGCCTTCTGATGTGGTCCATGTAACACCTGATTCCTTTGGAAAATATTTCTCCATGGTTTCAAGAAATACTTCCAGCTTTTCCTTGTAATATGATTTACATTTTTCAAGATGAGCATCAAAATTCATTTGAGTTAAAGCAGCAGTACATAAATCTTGATTGTATTTTGGCGTATTTAAGATGTTTCCTTCTTTAATATTTGTCATTTTTTTTATCACATCAGGATGACCAATATTAAATCCAACCCTTAACCCGGGGCAGAATATTTTAGAAAAGGTATATACTCCAATAACATTTCCTCCTCCTTCATATAGTTCCTGATCCAGGGAAAATATGGACGGAATTGCTTTCCCATAATACCTTAAATCCCTATATGGGCTGTCCTCTAATATTGGAATGCCATACGTATAACTTATTTTCAGCAATTGTTTTCTTTTTTCCAGGCTCATTGTTATTCCTGTGGGATTTTGGAAATCAGGGACAACGTATATTAACTTAGGCGTTTTATTTTCTATTTGAAGCTGTTTTATGGTTTCCCCAAGCGCTTCTACATTTGTTCCATCCTGCTGGATATCCACACCGACAAATGAAGCTTTTTCCAATCCAAAGGCCACTAATGCGCCGGCAAAAGTTGGCCTGTCCACCAAAACAATATCACCCGTGTTAAGCAAAGCTCTACCCACAAGATCCAATCCATGCTGGCCTGAAGTGGTGATAAGAATATTCTGATTTTCAAGATGTATATTATCTCTTTTTAAAAAGACAATGAGTGCATCAAAAAGGCTTTGCTCGCCAGGGATGGCTGAATACTGCATAATTTTATGAATATCATCAGCCAGTATTTTATCTGATGCTGCTCGAAATTCCGATATTTGAAAAATTTTCGGAGAAGGCAATCCTCCGGCCAAAGAAATAATATTTGGGTCTGATAAATATTTTAAGGTCTTTCCCAGGGGATAACCTTCATAATCCTTAATATTATCAGCATACCA
>JACNHV010000245.1 GCA_014383445.1 Candidatus Desulfobacula maris
TGGTCAATGTTGGTATGTACTGACTGTCTGTTTTAAGGGTCAATACATCATACAGGTTCTGTGCCATGTCTGATGTGCTTTTGATTTTAATCTGCCAGGATTTCTTATCATCCTTTGATTCAATAAGACTTGTTTGAATCCCGGCATTGCCTCTCGTCTCCATTCCCAGGATCAAAAACGGATATTTTTCAAAAGGGGTAATGTTGACGACAGCCTCTAAGGTATCGCCTGAATTCCCTTTCAGATAAACAGATTCAGGGTTTATATCGACAATTTTTTCAACAGGGCCAGTGACAACCAGGTTGAATTGTTTTTTCTCAGGATCATCTGTCTTGACCACGATCACTTTTTTCATGGTTTTTCCGCCATACCCATTCGTTTTAAAACTGAGCTTGATTTTACCTTCCCCGCCCGGGGGAATTTCCCTGTCAAAGGAGTGCTGGTCACACCCTCAGGGAGGCAGGACATTATTAATATGCAAAAGGGTGTCTCCAATATTTTTAATTTTGAACTCATGGGGTATAGAAAACCCTTCCGGTACTGATTCAAAAGTAAAAACAGGATGATCAATCAAAACTTTGGGTTGGGCCATTCCCAATTGGGGTAAAAAAAATACTGCGATGATAATGGCAATAAGGAGGATTTTCTTTTTCATCATTATATAAGCTTTCCTTAAAAAATTAATAATAAAACAATGGGAATAACCTATACCCCTTCCGGTTAAATTTCAAGTATGATCTGGTTCCATTTTTTGGGGACCAAGGCAGTAATGGGTTCGCAAAGGAGCTTATGCTTCTAAAATTGGCGGTTTTCGGTGAAACACTATTTAAACAACTGTGCATTGATTATAGCACAGATCCCGTTTTTCTGGTCTATTTTTTTTTGGTCAATACTCAATACCTTAACCGCTCCCATCAAGGCATTTGCCACCATAATATTGGGATATGAATAAAAATCCTCAAGGGTTACAGGCTTTTGGCAAATAACATACCCCTTATCTGCCAGGATTGCCAGCACAGACTTTAGTGTCACACTGGGCAGCACATGGTCCGATTCTGGGACCATCACAATGTTGTCCCCTATTGCAAATATACTTGCCGTATTGGTTTCAGAAATTGTATGATCCGGGTTCAAGATTAGTGCTTCATCGGCACCCTGCTCTTTGGCAAATCTTCGGGCCTGTTCATAATAAAGATAATTCAAGGTTTTATAATCTGCCAGAGGTGTCTGCCTGGGATGGGGATAGGTGATAAGGTCCAGTCCCTTTTTGCCCAGCTTCTTAAGCCTATGGGTATATTCCCTTGCAAAAGCAGCCAGAAATACCTTATTTCCATTATCCAGTTCATCTCGTGATACCAATAGTTTGATTGCAAGCGATTTATCCAGGAACTTATTTGCCCTTATTAAAGAAAAGATCACATTCTCCCATGTTATATCGGGCAAGGCCTCAGAAAAAAGGGTTTTCCAGGCCCTGTTCAAACGAGACACATGATCTTTCAGGCGGAATATCCTTCCTTTTTCCACGCAAAGGGTTTCAAACAGCCCTGCCCCATATTGAAATCCCGAACTTGTGGCCGATACCATGGCCTGATCCTGATCAATGAGTTTCCCGTTCACCCAGGCTTTGGGTTTATTGTCCACATCCTTTTTTAAGCCTCCGGACAAGGATTCCATCAATGTTTTTCCTTTATCAAGGGTTTCCTGGTATTCTTTTTGAGGATCAGAGTCATACACAATGCCGCCGCCCACTGAAAAAACCACCCTGCCATTGGCAATAGTGGCAGTCCTTATGGCAATTGATAAATCCATTGTATCATGAAAACTTATATATCCGATGGAACCTGTATATATATGGCGTTTTACCGATTCCAGCTCATCAATAATCTCCATGGAACGAATCTTGGGACAACCCGTGATGGAACCACCAGGGAATGTGGCTTTTAAAAGAACCACAGATGTTTTCTGGTCTTCAAGCAGGCCTTCCACAATGGAAACCAGATGAAATACATTTTCATATGGCTCAAGACGCTTGTGTTCTTTGACAATGACTGAGCCGTGCCGGGTCACACGGGAAAGATCATTTCTCATCAGGTCCACGATCATGGTCAGCTCGGCATCATCCTTAAAACTTTGGGTCAACTTTAATCCATTTTCCCGGTCTTGTTTTTGTGTCCTGCCCCGGGCTATGGTGCCTTTTATGGGCCTTGTTTCAACCTGCCGGCCAATCTGTTTGATAAATCGTTCAGGAGAGGTAGACACAATTTTGTGATCATTGGCATGAATATAACTGAAAAAAGAGGCAGGATTTCGTTCAAATAAATCCAGAAACAATGAATAAGCATCTCCTGAAAATCCGGATTCAAAACGCTGCGAAAGATTAGCCTGGTAAATATCACCGGCCCTTAAATAATCAATGATTTTTTTTACAGCAAGGATATATTCTGGTTTTGTAAAACTTGATTTAAACCCTGAACTGTCTATGGAAAAAGCTTTTCTTTTAATTGAGTTTTTTATTTTGTTAAAGAAAAAGCCTTTGATATCCCCTATAATATCATCTGTTTTTTGAAGAATTGTCTCGTGGGACAACACGGGGATACAAAGCCGGGTCTCACCTGTTTTTTTATCTTGAATCAAAAGAATGGAAGGGGCATACAAACATAAATCCGGAAGGCCGGTATCCATGCAGGTCCTGGGAAGAGTTTCAATGTGATCTTTTAAGTCATAGGAAAAATACCCGAACAAGCCTGCGTGAATCGGTAGGTTAAAACAATCTCCATCCAGTTTGAATCGGTTTAACAGCGCCTGAATAACAAAAAATGGATCTTGATGAAGCTGAGTCTTTTTCCCCTGATATTGGATGGACACCTTATCCTGCCGGCTAACCACTTCAAGCTATGGTTTTACTGCAAGGATATGATATTGTGAGCAGTCAAGATTTGATCCGGATAATAGCAGCACCGTCCCGGTATCGTCTGCAAATGATGATGCTATCTGTTCAAAAGACCGGTCAAGCTCAATTATTTCCTGATGAACCTGTTTTAACAAAGGAAGATGTTTTATCAATCCATCCATCTTCAGGTGATTCATCTTACGACCACTCATCTCAAGAAAGGATTCATTCTCTTTTCATTACCTATGGTTGTTTCAGGGCCATGACCTGTATACACGATTGTATCATCATCAAAGTGTAACAGCTTTTCCTTAATATTTGAAATCAGGGTATCATAGTCGCCCCCGGGAAGATCTGTCCTGCCAATGGAGCCTGAAAACAAGGTATCCCCGGAAAAAAGATGACCCTTAGTATAAAGACAGATGCCGCCTTTTGAATGACCTGGCGTGTGGATCACCTTTAAGGTAATCTCACCAAAGCGTATTTCATCCCCGTTGTTTAATAGAATATCTGCCGGGGGTGAATTCTGGGCCGACAGTCCGAACATTAATGCAGAATGGGAAAGCTCGTTCAGCATGGGCTCGTCCTCGGGATGAATGGCAAGCTGTGCTCCTGTCACTTCTTTCATTCTTTTATTGGCACCCACATGGTCAAAATGTCCGTGGGTATTTATCAGATATTTTACTTTCAATTCAGATTTAGACAGCTCCATCAGGATTCGGTCTGCATCATCTCCTGGATCAATCACAACAGCTTCTTTTGTGGATTCACATCCTAAAATAAAACAATTGGCCATAATCGGGCCAACCTCAAGTTTCTTTATAATCAAGACAACCTCCTATTTAGTGCCTGTCCTAAAGTCTGAAAATTTTGGTTATTCAAAACCTTCAAGTAATTTAATACGATCCAGCACCCCATTGATAAAAGAGCCGGAATCCCTTGTGCCATAAGTTTTACCAATTTCAACCGCTTCATTTATGGTTACGCTGGTAGGTATATCAGAGCACTTCAAAAATTCAAATGTTGCCATGCGCATGATGTTTCTGTCCACCACAGGCATTCGGGAAATTTTCCAGTTTTTTGAATATTTATCTAACAATTCATCTATTTGAGTCCTGTTTTCCACAACCCCTTTTACCAGGTGGAGAAAAAAAGGCTTGACCTCCTGTGTAAGCTTTTCTTCATTATTGGCACAAAATACCTCCAAACTTTGATCAGGATCAGATTTATCCAGATCAAAGAAAAAAAGTGCCTGAAGTGCGAGTTCCCTTGCCTGCCTGCGGTCACCCATAATATTATTTAACCTTTTTTCAAACTTTCGGAAAGATTTGCCATTTCCACAGCAGCAAGGGCAGTATCAAATCCTTTATTGCCGGCCTTAGTACCTGCCCTTTCAATGGCCTGTTCAATGCTTTCTGTGGTGAGAATCCCAAACATCACAGGAATATCAGCCTCAAGACTGACAGTGGCAATGCCCTTGGATACTTCTGCGCACACATAATCATAGTGGCTCGTGGCGCCACGAATAACAGCCCCTATACAGATAATGGCATCATAGGTTCCATTTTTCAGCATCTTCTTTGCAGCCAAAGGAATTTCAAAAGCACCTGGGACTTTTAAAATAGTGATGTCTTTATCCTCTGCTCCGCTTCTGATTAATGCATCAATGGCGCCATCTAACAGCCTGGCTGTGATAAAATCATTAAACCGGGAAGCAATGATTCCAAATTTCTTCCCCTGGGCCTGTAATCCTGCTTCTATAATTTTTGGCATTTTTCTTTTCCTTATAACATGGGGTCAATCTGTCATTATCAATATTATCTTGTATGTTTCCTGTTTAATCATACTTTTCTGGTCAATAACATCAATAACAAAAGCCTTACCCGATTAATATTTCAATGAGGTCATTTAATTTACATGTGGAGCAAATGCCCCATTTTAGCCTGCTTACATTTGAGGTATCCCTGATTATGGCAATTGGATTCAACTTCAATGGGAACCTGTTCAACAACAGTTAATCCATACCCCTCAAGGCCGATCATTTTTTTTGGGTTGTTGGTCAAAAGCCGCATTTTTTTGATACCCAGGTCCACCAGTATCTGGGCCCCCACACCATAATCCCGCATGTCTGCCTTAAACCCGAGTTTCTCATTGGCTTCAACAGTATCCAATCCATGGCGCTGATATTCATATGCTTTTAATTTGTTTACCAGGCCAATACCCCGGCCTTCCTGGCGAAGGTATAAAAGAACCCCGCTGCCTTCTTGTTCCATCATAGCCATGGCGCTATGGAGCTGATCCTGGCAGTCACAGCGAAGGGAGGAAAAAATATCTCCGGTCATACATTCTGAATGAACCCTCACCAGAATTGATTTTTCAGGGTCAACTTCCCCTTTCACAAGGGCGATATGGGTCAGATTATCCAACTCATTTTCATAGGCAATGATGGTAAACTCTCCACCCACCTTAGTGGGAATTATAGTCTGGGCCGCTTTTTTGACAAAGCTTTCTGTTTTAAGTCTGTATTTTACAAGCGCTGCAACGGTACAGATACCTATACCATGTTTTCTTGCAAATTTTTCAAGGGAGGGCATCCTTGCCATGGTGCCGTCATCATCCATGATTTCACAAATCACCCCGGCAGGCTTCATCCCTGCAAGGCGTGCCAGATCAACAGATCCTTCTGTTTGCCCTATCCTCACCATGACCCCGCCATCCCGGGCCCGCAATGGAAAAATATGGCCGGGTCTTGCAATATCATCAGGGGTAGTATCATCTGCCACTGCAGTGAGGATGGTTGTTGCCCTGTCTGCTGCAGAAATCCCTGTGGTAACACCTTTTTTGGCTTCAATGGACACAGTAAATCCTGTTCCATATTGTGAGGTGTTATTGTCCACCATCATGGGCAGATCCAGCCGGTCTGCAATTGTTGAATCAAGGGAAAGGCAGATCAGTCCCCTTCCATATCTAGCCATGAAATTTATGGCTTCAGGGGTTACAGCTTGTGCTGCCATGGTCAGATCGCCTTCATTTTCACGATCTTCATCATCCACAAGAATAACCATTTTTCCTTTTTGAATATTTTCAATAGCCTGTTCAATTGTTAAATGCGGCATATATAAATCCTTAAGTTTATAAAAATCCATTCCTTGCTAGAAGTCCCATACTTATATCTTTTTTCCCTTTGGACAAAGCATCATTTTTTGAAATACTTCCCTTTAAAATCTTTTTTACATATTTACCGATCATATCGGTTTCTATATTGACTTCATCACCGACCCTTTTTAAGCCGATGGTTGTTATTTCTGCAGTGTGAGGAATAATACTGACTTCAAAATCCTTGTCTGAACATGTATTGATGGTCAGGCTGATCCCCTCAATCGCAACAGAGCCTTTTTCAATCATGTCTGCAGCGAGATTTAAAGGGACATTAACTTTAATAATAACGGCATTGCTATTTCTTTTTATGGAAGAAATGATTCCTGTCCCATCAATATGTCCTGAAACCAGATGACCGTCGATGCGGTCTGACAATTTTAAAGCCCGTTCAATATTGACCCTTGAACCCGGCCTCAATCGTTTAAAAGTTGTCCTTTCAACAGTCTCAGGCGCCATATCCACTTTAAAAATATTTTTCTCAAGACTGACAATAGTAAGACAGGCACCATTTACAGCAATGGACTCTCCAATTTTTGATTCAGACAAATCCAGGTCACAGCCAATGTAAAGTACTTTGCCTTCCCCCCTGGACTCGATGCGTTTAATGGTTCCAAAACTTTCAATAATTCCCGTAAACATTTTTCATTCTTGAGATTTGAGACTTGAGATTTGAGACTTGAGATTTATCCAATCTCACCACTCACATCTCACTACTCACATCTCATATCTCCCTTTTTATTTTAAATATCCCTTAACAAAAATATCATCATCAAATTGAGTAACCATTACGCCTTTAAGTTTAAAGGCATCTTTTATCAACAAAGGGCCTTTGCCATTAAATATGGGAATACCATCACTGCCGCCTAAAAATTTAGGTGCCAGAAAAAACAAAACCTTGTTTACAATCTGGGCCTTGAGCGCTGATCCTGCCACCGAACTTCCGCCTTCTATCAAAAGGCTTAAAATTGACATCTGGCCTAACTTAATCATCAGTTCATTTAAATCAAGTCTATTGTCCTTTAAAGGGATTTCGAGAATTTGAACCCCCTTTTTTGTAAGCACGGCTTTTTTTTCTCTGGAAACTCCAGGGCCTGTAACAATAATTGTTTTAGCAATGGAGTCCCGGGTGATAAGATTTGCATCTTCTTTAATGCTTAAATGGGTATCCAGAACAATCCTTAAGGGATCTTTTGTCTGAACTCCTTTAATTCTTGATGTGAGCGAGGGATTGTCAGCATGCAGGGTTCCTGACCCCACTAAAATAGCATCCACTTCATGGCGGATCTTATGGACATGATTCCTGGATTTTTCATTGGTGATCCATTTTGAATCCCCTGTGGATGTCGCGATTCTCCCGTCCAGAGTTGCAGCGCACTTCAAAATAACAAAGGGCTTCTTATCATGTTGAACATACCAGGAAAACTCTTCAATAAGGAGTTTGGATTCTTTTTCAAGAACGCCTGAAACAACCTCGATGCACTTGTCCTTAAGATAGTTTATACCCCTGCCGCAAACATTGGGATTGGGATCAATACATCCCACCACAACTTTTTTAATTCCAGCCTTAATAATTTTATGGGTACAAGGCGGGGTTTTTCCAAAATGGTTACAAGGCTCCAGAGTGACATAGAGGGTTGCATCCATTGCCCTGGGTCCGGCATCATCCAAGGCTTCTACTTCAGCATGGGCCAAACCTGCTGCCCTGTGAAATCCTTTTCCGACAACCTTTCCATCCTTTACAACAACGGCACCGACACAAGGATTAGGGGAAGTAAATCCCTTTGCTCTTTGTGCAAGGGATAACGCCTGCTGCATGTATTCATGATCTGTCATCAGCCTTATCCAAGATCCTGTCAAATTCAAGGGGCAGACATTCTTTGGGTACCAGCCCCTTAAGCTCCTGTATAAAGTCGGTCACATCCTTAAATTCCCTGTAAACCGATGCAAACCTGACATAGGCAACATCATCAATTTGCTTTAAGGCTTCAATAATTTTTTCACCCACAATTTTTGAAGACAGTTCCCGGTTATTGGTTTCCCTTAAATCCTGCTCAATGGCATCTACGGTTTCTTCAATCCGATCTATGCTGATGGCTCTTTTTTCACAGGCTTTTTTAATACCTGTCAATACTTTTTCCCGGTTAAAATCTTCCCTGCGGCCGTCTTTTTTTACGATTATAATGGGAACCTTTACAAAGCGTTCATAAGTTGTAAACCGCTGGGTACATTCCTGGCATTCTCTGCGTCGACGAACTTCAAACTCAATCTTGCCCGGACGCGAATCAATAACGCTTGTGTTTGGTTTTCCGCAAAATGGGCATTTCATGTGGGTCTCTCTTTTGTTTAAGTCTCAAGCCGGATGAGTTCTACCCTGGCCTTGTAAAACATATCCAGGGTCAGAGGGTCATTATATCCATTTTTATAATATACTGTTTTAATCCCGGCATTAATAATCATTTTTGAACAGATGGAGCAAGGCTGATTGGTGCAGTAAAGGACTGCCCCATTTACCTGAATTCCGTGGTAAGCTGCCTGGATAATGACATTTTGTTCTGCATGAACACCACGGCACAGCTCATGATTTTCCCCGGAAGGCACATTCAGTTCTACCCTTAAACATCCAACCTCCCGACAATGAGGAACTTTAGCCGGCGCACCATTATAGCCTGTGCAAAGAATCCGTTTTCCCTTTACCAGGACTGCCCCTACATTTCTCCTGAGGCAGGTTGAGCGGGTGGCAACGAGATCACAGATTCCCATAAAATATTCATGCCATGAGGGCCTTTGGGACAAGTGTTCAGTCATGGATCTATTTTCCTTTATACAAGGGATATTGCAAACAAAGGTCTTTTACTTTCCCTGCTGTAATTTCAATATTTTCCTGGTCATCCAGGACATCACAGATAAAACCGGCGATTCTTTTACTGGCCTTTTCATCCATGCCCCTGGAAGTAACAAGGGGAAGACCAATGCGTATACCGCTTGTGACAAAGGGGCCGCGTTTTTCATTGGGAATTGTGTTTTTGTTCACAGTAATACCTGCCCTTCCAAGTCTTTCTTCAGCATCTTTGCCCGAGATATCCTTTTGACTGAAATCAACAAGCACCATGTGATTATCAGTTCCTCCTGAAATCAGTTTATATCCTCTTTCCATCATGACAAAGGCAAGGGCAGAGGCATTTTTGACCACTTGTTTCTGGTAGTCTGTAAAGGATTGGCCAAGGGCTTCTTTAAAGGCAATTGCTTTTGCCGCAATAACATGCATTAAAGGTCCGCCCTGGATACCGGGGAATATCTGGCTTCCAATGGCCTTTGCATATCTTTCCGAGGACAGGATAAGACCACCGCGGGGGCCCCTGAGGGTTTTATGGGTTGTAGAAGTAATCAGGTCTGCAAAGCCCACAGGACTTGGGTGGACACCCGTTGCAACAAGCCCTGCAATATGGGCCATATCCACCATAAAAAGTGCATTGACAGATTTGGCAATTTGAGAAAAGCCTTTAAAATCAATGATTCTGGGATAGGCACTGGCGCCTGCCACAATTAATTTAGGCCTATGTTTTTTTGCCAAAGCTTCCACCTGGTTCAGATCAATTCTCTCGGTTTCAGGTGACAGTCCATAATGTGCAAAATCATAGAGTTTGCCGGAAAAACTGACTGCAGCACCGTGGGTCAGATGACCGCCATGGGAAAGATCCATGGCAAGAATCCGATCCCCGGGATTCAACACTGCAAAATAGGCCGCCATATTGGCCCCTGAGCCAGAGTGGGGCTGGACATTTGCATATTCTACCTTGAATAATTTTTTAGCGCGCTCAATGGCCAGGTCTTCTGCCTGATCCACATATTCACAACCACCATAATATCTTCTGGCAGGATACCCTTCTGCATATTTATTAGTCAGGATGGAGCCCTGCGCTGCCATGACTGCCTGGCTGACTATATTTTCAGAAGCAATCAGGTTTAATTCATATTCCTGCCGGTCTGCCTCCTGCTGGATAATCTTTTCTATTTGTGAATCCGTCTTCCCAATAATCCCCATTTTAGTTCCCTTTTTGTGCAGATCTAATTATCTATAGTTTGAATTCGTTCCAGATGCCGCCCACCTTCAAACCCGGTATCCAGCCAGGTTTGAATAATTTCAAAGGCAAGGATATCTCCCAGGACACGGCCTCCAAGAACCAGAATATTAGAATCATTATGGAGCCGGCTCATCTTTGCAGCAAAAAGATCAGAGCAGAGAGCGGCTCTTACATTGGAAAACCGGTTGGCCACCATGGACATGCCAAGCCCCGTGCCGCAAAGCAATATTCCTTTTGAATATTTACCCTTGGATACAGCATCAGCTACTTTTTTCCCAAAATCCACGTAATTAACAGATTCTTCACTTTCCGTGCCGGCATCTTCAACTTGATACCCCTTGTCTATGAGATAAGCTTTTATTTTTTCCTTCAGCTCATAGGCAGCATGATCACATCCAATGATAATTGGCTTGCCTGTTTCCATTTTTTCCCCAATTTTTAAAATTTTGATTTTATAAAATCAATGGCATCCTGGACTGTGATCAATTTTTCTGCCTCGTCATCATCAATTTCAATTTCAAACATTTCTTCCATTGACATTACAAGCTCAACGATTGTCAAAGAATCAGCGCCTAGATCGTCAATCAAAGATGCTTCCGGAACAATATCCTCGATATCAATATTAGAAATTTTTTCTGCAATCACTTTTTTTACTTTTGTTTCAATCGTCATGCTTTAGATTATCTCCTTTAACTATTTCTCATCGTCAACCATTGATACATTTCTATCTTTATAAGCGCCGCATTCTGGGCAGGCTGCATGGGGAAGTTTGGGTTCCTGGCATTCAGGGCACACGCTCACCGTGGGTGCACTTATTTTGTAATGTGTCCGTCTTTTTCTACCCCTGGCCTTGGAATTCTTTTGCTTTGGTACTGGCATTGATCTCTCCTAAGTATATTATTTTATTTGAATTTTTAATTATTATATTCCAATATAATAAAGCATACATAACTACCCCAATTTCCAAAAAGTGTCAAGAAATTAAACCATTGCCCGATTCAAAGTTTTGTGGTAGTTAAGGGCTCGATTTTACACAATATTATTTTTATGGAGAACAAATGGATACAATTGTCACACGGTTTCCCCCCTCCCCCACAGGATACCTGCACATCGGCGGTGCAAGAACAGCTCTTTTTAACTGGCTGTATGCCAGAAAAAACAAAGGAAAATTTGTTTTAAGGATAGAAGACACTGATGCTGCAAGATCCACAAAAAAGTCTGTGGATGCCATATTGGAATCTTTGGAATGGTTAGGCATGGACTGGGATGAAGGCCCCTATTTTCAAAGTGAAAGATACTCCATATACAATGAATACATAGAAAAACTGGTTGAATCAGGGTCTGCCTATTATTGTTCATGTACCCCTGATGAGGTCAATGTCATGAGAGAAGTGGCAAAGGCCAGGGGATTAAAACCCATGTACAACAACATTTGCCGACAAAAAAATCTTAAAAAAGGTGAGAACACGGTTGTTCGCCTTAAAACACCTGACCAGGGGGTAACCATTGTCAAAGACGTTGTAAAAGGCGATACTGCATTTCAAAACACTGAAATGGATGATTTTATTATCCAGAGAAGTGATGGGTCTGCCATGTACAACCTGGCTGTTGTAGTGGATGACCTTACCATGGGAATCAATACCATAATCCGGGGGGATGACCATTTGATCAATACCCCCAAACAGATGCTGATATATAAAGCACTTGGGGCTCCCATGCCCGTCTTCGGCCATGTCCCCATGGTCCTTGGATCTGACAAATCCCGCCTGAGCAAACGCCATGGTGCCATGTCAGTGGGGGAATATAAAAACATGGGGTTTTTACCCGATACCATGATCAATTACCTGGTCCGCCTGGGCTGGTCCCATGGCGACCAGGAATTCTTTGAAAGAAACGATCTCATTGAAAAATTTGATCTTGAACACCTGGGCAGGTCTGCCTCAATGTTTGACATGGACAAACTTTTTGCTCTTAATTCAAAACACATCCAGAACAAAACCCCTGAACAACTGGCAGGCCCTCTTTTATTTCATTTAAAAACCCTGGGGATTGACGCTGACAATGATGCCTTTACCCAGGGGGTTATCCAAACTCTTCAGCCCAGAAGCAAAACCCTTGTTGAAATGGCACAGGGTGCAGCTTTTTATTATCAGGACAATATAAAATTTGATGAAAAAGCAGCCAAAAAATTTCTCAACCCTGATATAAAGGCGATATTACAAAAATCTGCAGACTATATTAAAGATCTTGAAGCGTACACCCAGGAAGCGCTTGAAAACGTTTTTAAAAGAATCATGGAGGAAACCGATCTCAAGTTTGGAAAGATTGCCCAGCCCTTAAGGGTTGCCATAACAGGCACAACTATGAGTCCCGGCATCTTTGAAATGCTCCTGGCCCTTGGAAAAGACAAAACTATTCAAAGAATTAAAAGCGCTATCCAGCTTATTGAAGACTCCCTAGCAGCAAGCCTCGGGGAATCTTCCAAGTAAGGTATTCTGCCATTTTGGATTGGCTCGCTATGCTGGTTCAGGATAAAGAATAAAGAACCCCTGCATATCCGACAAAACTTGCAGAAGCGGATTTTTCAAAACTTGTGGCGTAATCAAGTTCAACAGCCTTTACTGCCCCAAGTTTTTTACAGGCAGCAGCACTGGCTGCAACAGCACCGGCACAGCACATATTTTTATTTTCCAGGCCCTGGGCAATAATTTTTGATTCATCCATTTCCATCATTGCTTTAATGGCATTTCTATCATTTTCATTTTTCACCCATTCAACGGCCTTTGTACCTGTCCCAGCATTTGTAAATCCAAAATCCGGGCCATAATGTGTCATATCAGTGGATCCGATTATCCTGACATTTCTTGACAAATTATTGGCTTGCTCAACAGCCATGCTGCCGATAATAGCAGCAAAAAATGATGGGGCCACACCACAAACCACTATTTTTGCGTCTGGATAAAAGTATTTTATAAAGGGATATTGAAGCTCAAAGGTATTTTCATCAGGGAATTTAAAGGGCAGCATCTTGCGGATACGGATACGGGCTATAATTTTATCTGTGAGTTCCTCATCCACTTCAATCTGACCAAAGGGTGTTTCAACAGAACTATGGGTCAGGATAAAAGATTCAGACTGTTTGTGCATGTGAGCACCAAACAGGATAATGGTGTCAATTTTTTCATCGGATTGAAGAGAGGCAATGACCCTGCAGGCAATTGATCCGGAATAATACCAGCCTGCATGGGGAACAATACCACCAATAAAACTGCCATCAAAAGGCCCTGGCTTTTCTTTTAAAAAGCCTTTAATGGATGCTTCACATTCAGCAGCATTTGCAGGATACCAGGAACCTGCAAATGCCATTTTCTTTTTTTCCATGATTTGGCCTTTCCTTTCTCCATTGCTTCGTTGATATTATTAAAATTCGCAGCTATTCGGCTCTTATGCTTGAAACCGCCCTGTCCGATGGATATTTGTTTCGATGCTAAACGCTTAACCTCCTGCAAATATCCATCAGACAGGGCTTTGAGATAGCTTCTTTTAACGGGCTAAACAATTACTAAAATTCTTGATTATTTTTTAAAGCTATTTTCCTGTTTTTTCAAACACTTTAATTTTCAACCACTCAAGCCAGGTTTCAAGCCCTTCTCCGGTCTTAGCTGAAACCTCAAACACGGGCAAATGGGGATGAACCTGTTTCATGTTATCTTTTGCCAATTTAGCATCAAAATCAAGATATGGCAGCAGATCAATTTTATTTAGAATCGCCACATCTGCCACCCTGAACATCAGGGGATATTTCAAGGGTTTGTCTTCTCCTTCGGTTACGCTTAACACCACAACCTTTGCATCTTCCCCTATATCAAACTCAGCCGGACAGACAAGATTCCCAATATTTTCCACTATGACAAGATCAAGGTCAAAACATCCCAGCTCTTTTGCCGATGCAAGAATCAAGTTAGCTGACAAATGGCAGTCACCGCCAAACTGGTCTGTATTGATCTGAACGGCCTTGGCACCGGTTATTTCAAGCCTGTCAGCATCGTTTCTGGTACAGATATCTCCCACGATCACCCCCACTCTTACATTGGGCATCAACTTATTGAGACTTTTGCAAAGAAGCTGTGTCTTTCCCGAACCAGGAGATGACATCATGTTAAGAACAAAAACATTCTGCTCTTTAAAAAAACTTCTATTTTTATCTGCCTGGGTTTCATTTGCTTCAAGGACTTTTTTTTGAATATTTATTTCCATTTATTTGCCTGTCTTTATTTATGGTTTATATATTTAGTCTGCAAGTTCCAGAGAAGTTATCTCTATTTCTCTTCCTGTTAGCATTTCAACATCCCCATCCTCACAAAAAGGACATTTAAAAGCTGGCCCTGTCACTTCCCAGATATTATCACAGGATTTACAATGTACCATTACAGCAATAAAGTCAATGTTCAGTCTTGCCCCCTCCAAATGCGTATCCTTTGTTATGATCTCAAAGCAAAAGGTTAAGCTGTGCTCAACCACTGCTGCAAGCCTTCCGATTTTCAGATTTACTTTTTCCACCCTGGGATTCTCAATCTCTTTTGGAATAGAGTCCAGGGCAATTTGAACCAGTTGCTGAGCAATCCCCATTTCATGCATATATTTACTTTCCCATATTTAGTGCCTGAACGAAAACCTCGTTCAGGCACAGTTTTAAGTTTTAGGTTTTAGGTTTTAAGTTAAAAACAATCTCGGATAGTCGCAAATCTCTAACCAAAATCAGAAAACTATATTTCGGGGTTTTCGTTCAGGCACTATTTAAAATTAAGGCAGTAAAATCTGCCCTATTCACCATTCACCCCTAAATCTTAAACCTTAAATCCTAAATCCTAACCATTCACCATTGTTCATTTCTGTCTATTAGCATAAAATTTTGTTTTAAATTCTAAAAATCTGTCTTTTTTTATTGCCTCCCGCATTTTTTCCATCAAATCAAGATAATAATAAATATTATGGATGGTGTTCAGGCGATAGGATAAAAGTTCGCGGGACTTATACAAATGCCGCAGATAGCTTTTTGAATAATTTTGACAGGTATAACAATCACAGTCCGCATCAATGGGCTCTTTATCAAACTTGAATCTGGCATTGGGAATATTTATGGTTCCCTTTGAGGTGAACAGCTGGCCGTTTCTGGCATTTCTGGATGGCATGACACAATCAAACATATCACACCCCATATCAACCAGCTCCACCAGGTCTTCGGGCGTGCCAACCCCCATGATATATCTTGGTTTGTGAACCGGCATCAAGGGAAGGGTATGATCTGCCATTTCATACATCAGATCCTTGGGTTCCCCCACACTTAAGCCCCCAATGGCAAACCCGGGAAAATCAATCCCAGTCAATTGTTCAGCAGAAAGAGACCTAAGCTGCTTTGTCATCCCACCCTGTATAATCCCGAACAGATTGTTCACACTCCCCTTTGTCTGCCAGAAATCAAAACCTCTTTTTGCCCACATAAAAGTTTTGTTCACAGCATCCATGGTCTGTTTAACACTTGCTGGATACCCCATGCAAAAGTCAAGGGACATCATAATATCAGAGCCCAGAATCATCTGGATCTCAATAGCTTTTTCAGGAGAAAAAAAATGTCTTGATCCATCAATATGGGACTGGAAAGCAACTCCTTCATCTGTAAATTTGGCCAGTTTTGCCAGAGAAAAAAACTGGAACCCCCCGGAATCCGTCAGCAAGGGTTTATCCCAGCGGATAAATTCATGAAGGCCTTCCATATGTTGAATTACCTCACACCCTGGACGTAAATACAAATGATAGGTATTGCCAAGAATAATCTGGGCCTTGCAATGATCAAGTTCTTCTACACTAATCGCCTTTACTGACCCAAGGGTTCCCACTGGCATGAAAATCGGCGTTTCAATAACACCATGCTCCGTTGTAATGGTTCCGAGCCTGGCCCTTGAGCTCTGGGAACCTTTTACTTTCTCTGATTGTTTTAATAATTTAAATTTCAACATATTTTTTATTCAATGAGCATGGCATCGCCATAGCTGAAAAAACGATAATCCTTAAGTTTGGCTTCCTGGTATGCATCCAGTATTTTCTGCCTGGTGTAAAATGCAGACACCAGCATCAAAAGTGTAGATTCCGGAAGGTGAAAATTGGTAATCATGGCATCTACGCATTTAAAATTGTATCCAGGATATATAAAAAGATCGCACGCCCCTGTTTTTGGGGTGACCCGGCCGTTTTCATCACAAAGAAATTCAAGTGTTCTGACACTGGTGGTCCCCACTGCAATCACACGGCGGTTTTCATCTTTGGCCCTATTGATCGTGTCTGCTGTTTCCCTGGATAAATCAAAGGTTTCGGAATGGATCTGATGATCCCTGATATCATCCACTTTTACCGGCACAAAGGTTCCATATCCGACGTGGAGGGTGATCTGTGCAAATTCAATGCCTTTGTTTAAAAGTTCACCCATGAGCGCCTCTGTAAAATGAAGCCCGGCTGTGGGTGCTGCAACAGCACCCTCGGCAGATGCATAAACAGTCTGATAATCTTCCCAGTCATTTTGACCGGAAACGGGATCATCTCTCTTTATATAGGGGGGCAAGGGAATTTTGCCGAATTTTTTTAAAAATTCAAAAAATTGTCCCCCATTTAAAAATTTTATTTCTGATATACCTGCCTTTACAGATTCAACCCTTGCCTCAACGATTTTTTCCAATAAAAGCCTTGCCCCTTTTTTCGGGCTCTGGGATGCCTTGATCAGGCAGTCGCACTGAAAAAAACCTGTTTTTTCAAAATTTTTCATGCCGGCTTCATAATCAATAATCAACACTTCAACCTTCCCGCCGGTTTCTTTTGTGCCAAAAAGCCTTGCCGGAATCACCCTGGTATTATTGATCACCAAAAGGTCATCAGGTTTCAGCAATTTTGTAATGTCTTTAAATTGATGATGGGAAAAGGTTTCAGATTTTCTGTCCACGTGTAAAAGCCTTGACTCACTCCTGTTTTTACAGGGTGTCTGGGCAATCATTTCCTTTGGCAGATCATAATCATAGTCAGATAACCTGAAGGTCACATGCGTTTTAAACATCAACGTCCATCCATGGCAAAATAAATAATGCAAAGCCCTGCCAGCATCAGAATAAACCCGAATCTTCTGAGCTTTGTATCCTCAAGACTGATCATGATTTGAACCATTTCTTTCATTTTTCCGGGGAATGCAAAATATGGCAACCCCTCAACAATCATGACCATACCAATGACACAAAAGAAAAACTTCATCTAAAATATCCTTTGTAATTACTATCCAAAATTATTTTTGGTACAAACTATTACAATCAAAATATCTTTGCAAACCTTTTTTCTGATCTTGTTTTCTCACCCTCAGTGAAAAAAATATCCAGTTTGATAAAATACTTTTTGTATGATATATTAAAATCATTTATATTATATTGTAGATTAAACTACAAGTAGGAGAAAAAAATGAGCGTAATGAGTATTCGAATTGATACTGATAAAAAGAAAATATTAAAAGTCATTGCCACAATCGAAGGTAAAACCATGGGAAAGATTATCTCAGAATTAATTGAAGATTACATTAAAAAAAACAAGGTAAAAATACAAAAATTGTCTGAAAAGGATAACCTGAATGAAATAATGAAATTATCTGAATCATCTTTTATGGAATGGGATAATGATGAGGATGAAATCTACAATGAATTATAAAAAATGGGATATTGTTCTGGTTCCTTTCCCTTTCACTGATTTATCCGCCGTAAAAAAAAGGCCTGGATTAATTATCTCTCCAAACGAATATAATGGGGATCAGGATGTGGTCATTGCATTTGTCACGAGCAAAATAGATACGCACCACAGGATGGGGGATTATAAAATAAGAGAATGGGAAAAATCCAGTCTTCCAAAACCCTCCATGATAAGGATGAAATTTACTACAATAGATAAATCCATTATTATCAAAACCCTTGGAAGATTGCAGAAAAAGGATTCTGACGAATTTAGCCAGGCATTAATTAATTTCTTCCAGAAATAGGTCTAGTTCTTACGTTGTCCAAAATCCTTCATCAAATTTTCGTTTGCCGGCCCGGCCATGAGCTGCACACCATCCCCGGCCATGGGCTGTACACCATCCCTATCCATCAGCAAGGTGCCAGATGCAAGGCGACAAGGAAAGACGAGTGAGGCGTATACGTCATACTTTGCAGGGAGGAACGACCGCAGTCAACGTAGCAGGTGGTACCTTGCTGATGGATCAGGGATGTCTAAAAAATCATTGCCTTATAACCCTATCAAGGTTATAAAGACAGGTTATGATTGAATTTTTTAGATAAGGAAAATAATTATTTATGCAGTTTGAACCTGTTATCGGTCTTGAAGTCCATGCACAACTGAAAACCAAAACCAAAATTTTCTGTGGCTGCTCCACCAAATTTGGAAACCCTCCCAATACCAATACCTGCCCGGTTTGTACAGGCATGCCCGGCGTTCTGCCCGTCCTGAATAAAAAGGCGGTCACCTTTGCCATTAAAGCAGCTCTTGCCACCAATTGCAAAATCAATCAGGAAAGCAGGTTTGACAGAAAAAATTATTTTTACCCGGATCTTCCCAAAGGATATCAGATATCACAATATGCCGCCCCCATTGCTGAACATGGATTTCTTGAAATTGAAACTGAGATAAATGGTATTCAGAAAATAGGCATTACACGGATTCACATGGAAGAAGATGCAGGCAAACTCATCCATGATCCTGCAAGGACCAGAAGCATGGTGGATTTAAATAGAACCGGGGTCCCCTTAATCGAGATCGTCAGCGAGCCTGACATCAGGACAGCCCAGGAGGCAGGTGCCTACTTGAGAAAACTGCACGCCATCCTGAAATATATTGATGTCTGTGACGGCAACATGGAAGAGGGAAGTTTTCGATGTGATGCCAATATATCCCTTCGACCCAGGGGACAAAAAGAGTTTGGCATACGATCAGAACTCAAAAACCTTAACTCCTTTAAAAATGTAGAAAAAGCGATCCTTTACGAGATTGAACGGCAGACCTATGTTTTAGAAGAAGGAAAACAGGTGATCCAGGAGACAAGGCTCTGGGACCCTTCCAGGAACAAGACAACTTCCATGCGTGGCAAGGAAGAAGCCCATGACTATAGATATTTTCCTGATCCGGATCTGGTGCCCCTCATTGTTGATGATCACTGGATACAGGAAGTCAAAAAAACCATGCCGGAACTTCCCAATGCAAAAAAGTCAAGATTTATACAAGATTATAAACTCAGTGACTATGATGCCAAAGTGTTAACCTCCTCCATTGAGCTTGCTGATTTTTTTGAAACAGCATCAGGATCTTTAAAAGACAAAAAACAGGCTGCCAACTGGATAATGTCAACCCTTTTGGCCATGCTGAACAGCAAAGGAATTTCAATTTCCGACTCGCCTGTCTCAGCCATTGCTTTTTCAAAATTGTTAACACTGGTTGAAAACGGAAAAATCAATGCAACTGTGGCAAAAATAGTGTTTGATGAGATGCTAAAAACAAAGAAAGACCCGGAAATTATTGTAAAGGAAAAAGGCCTTGAACAGTTGTCAGATTCATCTGAGCTTGAAATAATGGTCGAAAACATCATCAATGAAAACCAGGATGAAGTGACTGCATACAGGAACGGTAAAACCAAACTTTTTTCCTTTTTCATGGGAAAAATCATGAAAAAAACCCAGGGCAAAGCTGATCCTAAAATCGTGACCCTGCTTTTAAAATCAAAACTTTAAACGGAGCCAGGCCTTGAAAAAAAATAATCCAATCTACAAAATAATTGCCATTCTTATTTTTCTCTTTGTTTTCATGGGGGGCTTTCAGACCATTACAGCAAAAGAAAATATCAAGACCATTACCATCCTTCCATTTAAAATCAATGCACAGGAAAAATTGATTCATATTCAGAACGGCATCGTTCAGATGCTATATTCCCGGCTGTCCTGGAAGGACAATGTGGTGGTGGTCCCCCAGAAACAACTTGCACCACACCTGTCAGCCATTGATAAAACAAAGTCTGGCAAAGGGATCAATGAAATTGCACGGCTTACCCACAGTGATTTTGTCCTGGCAGGGGCGATTACCCAGCTTGGCGGTTCCTTCAGCATTGATGTCCAGATTTTTGATATTGAAAACAAACGATATATGGCTTTTTTCGAGCAGTCTCAGGAAAATAATGATTTGATCAGCAAAACAAACCGCATTGCCGCCAGCATTAACAAAGAAATCTTTGACCGGTCCACAATGGCATGGGAAAAAATGGATCAGGAAAAAAAAGCAGATGTTAAAGAACAACAACGCAAAAATCCCGAATACATGCTGCAAAATCCCAAGTGGCAGGACACAGAAAAATCACCAGGATGGAAGATATGGAAATACCTTTTTTAACTATTTGCCTGGTTCAGGCCCGGGAGCACGGAGAAGTGAAAAAACCGGCAAAGGATCTTTGATCCCTTTTAAAAGGACAGATCCAAGTGGATAGAATGGCCATAATCCGTCCACCATTTTTTTTGTTTCCTCACCAACAAGGATATCTCCGAGTCTTGCATGGTCTGACAACCGTGCAGCTATATTGGTCACCCTTCCTGTTGCTGTAAAGGTCATGCGTGTATCTAAGAGGCCTTTAAACCGGGTCATGCCCACAAGGGCAGAACCAGAATTAATCCCGATGTTCACATCAATGGACCCTATGTCTGGATCCAGGGACTGGTTAAATGCCCTGTTCCTGTCAATAATTTCAAAGGCCGCCTTTACCGCATTAATGGCATTGGTCCTTGCATCATGGTCTTTAAATATGATCATGAGCGCATCCCCGGCAGTTTCATTGATATCCCCGTGTGATCTGTGAATGGGATCCACAAAACTGGAAAACATTTTTTCAATAATTGCATTGACCTCTGTTTCCGGCCGCCGGGAACTTAAGCTTGTATACCCCTCTAAATCCAGGAACAGAATGGTCACATCTTTTCTCTCTTTTTCCAGGGTCAATAATTCCGGGTTCTTATCCACCATATGCCGCACCGATCCGGGAACAAACGGGGCCATATGGCTCAGCATCCCCGCGATACGAATTTTTTCCTGGGTGATTTCCCATTGACGTCTGGCCGTTAAAATAATATTTCCCAGAATACCGGCAAAATCCCTTATCAGAAAAAAATCCCGCCGGGTATACCGGGTCATCGGCTGTATCACTACACTGATGGTCGCTAAAACCAGGTCTTCCACAAAAACAGGCATTGCATATTCCGACCCCACGGCCACAAGAGAATTATCCATTCGCCTCACAGGTTCACTTTGAGACACTACCACTGCTTTTTTTTTCTGAATGGCTTTTTGCACTGCCGGCCGGTTCCGCTTGCAGGACTGGCAGTTCACAGGCTGTTCATACAAGGCACACTGCAAGGGGCTTGTGTACTTGCCTGCCTCAGGATCCAAAAGCAGGATGCACACTTCCATGGCATTGGGAATAATTTTGCGCAGCTCTTCTCTCACCTTTTCAATGATCTCATTGACTTCCATTAAAGGGGCAATTTTCCGAATCAAATTTTGCTGAACATGAAACCGCTCTTTATAATATCTCTCCATTATATTATTTTTTGCTCCTTATATTCGCATATCTCTTACATGGCAGACAAAAAAAGGCCTGGTAATGGGTCATTCCCATTACCAGGCCTTAATAGATTCAGGTGGTATTAAATCTTGGTACTTCTAATTAATTCAAATTAGAAGTTAATCTGCCATTTGGCACCAAAATAGTCAGTATTTCCACTATCAATTGTACCAACTTCAGGAATTACATATACGCCAGGAGCAATAGTTATAACAGCCTGTCCATAGTAAGAGTAATGATCAGTTGTGACTCCAGTAACAGGAGCATCTCCTTCAGCACTACCATAACCAGCCTCTAATTTGATCATGTCATTGACTTTAAAACCAGCGATAATAATATAACCAAGGTTGCTTTCGCCAACGCCTCTGGTCCATATCAGCTGTTCCGCATTGTCACCGACATATATGTTACCACCGAGAGAAACTGGACCAACATTCATGCTGGCACCCAGTGCAACGACATAAGCAGCATCACCAAGATCTGGGCCGGCATCGTAACCACCAGCAAGAGCTAGGCTTGCAGAGCCAAGTTTAAGTGAATATTGGGCTTCTATTGTTGGCACGTCGATGTTGCCGGCTGCAGGAGCTACCGCAGCAATCTGGAAATCACCAAATTTCAATCTTAACATTGGGGCACGACCACTGTAAACACCACCATGATCGAGCATATCTGTATCAGAACCAAAAACCTGGTTGGAGTAGAACAAGTTCAATGGAGTATAAGTCTGACCAACAAGGAATTTTCCTCCGCCAAAATTCCATTCCCCGTAAAGAAGACGAACATTAACGCCTGTACCATATTCAAAACGGCCAGACAGTTCATCACTTACTTTGACATTTGCACCGATACGGGAGTTGCCTTGAAGGCCTTGAGCATATACGTTGTCAGCAGCACCTTTAACATCGGTGATAAAAGTACTGACACGTGCGCTTCCATAAAAATTCCATTCTGCAGCTGCAGCTGACATTGCAAAAGTTGCAACCATTGCTAGTGCAGCAGTAAGAACTATTAATTTTTTCATCTTTTTCTCCTTAAATAATTTTAACCATAAGGTTCACCACCTGAACCGCCCGAACGCAGGCACTCCTTTTAAATGCGAACATTCAGATTTCTATACTCTTTATGGAGTTTTATTCCTTTTGTCAACTCCTTTTTCACATTTTTCAATCTGCTATTCCAGTTTATAGGAAATGATACTGGATGACTGCCCTTTTGTTCCAGTAAAAAATTTTGATTTGCCAACCAAAGATACAACAAGTTCATTCCTTCCATCTCCATCCATATCTGCAACTGCAAAATCACTTATCCAGCCCTGGACAGGCAAGATTTTGGAAACCGGGGCAAGGGCAATACCGTTCCAGGAAAGAATTTCAAGGTTTCCTTTTGTAAACCTTTTGTACCGTCCAAAAGAACCGCCGCCCAGTTCCTCATTTCTCACTGCAAGAATTTCTTTTTTGCCGTCATCACCAATATCATAAAAAAGAATCCTTGGATTAAAATAAATCCGTTCCTGAAAAGAAAAATCAGTATCATTTTTGGGAAGAAGACTGTAATGGGCTGTTCCGCCAAATTTTTTATTCCCTTCCCAGTCAATCCTGCCTGTGTCTGTGGCCACCGTTAACCGTCCATTTTCATTGATCAACACATATTCTGCAGCATCTTTTGCTGTCACAGCACCCTTGGCAAGGGAAAGAACAGATACACTGCTGGGCATTCTGAGTTTTTTATCTTTGACATAGCCGGAGCCCTTGGCCTTCATAATGTAAATTTTACCCTTAAACGGATGGGTTGCAGATTTCTGGCCAAGAAGAACTTTATCGTTGTCAGGGTCGTCAATCACTCTGAAATAATAAGATTCATCCTCTGTAAGAGTTATATAAGTGCTGCCGTTATATTCCATTACAAATGATTTCAATCCCTCTCTATGAGTGTCCAAACTGGTCACAAATATTTCCGGAAACCCATTTTTATTAATATCAGCAATATCCAGGGAAATAATTCTGTGAGTGGAGCTGAATTCAAGTTTCTTGTCAAGCAAAAGCTGGGTTCCCTTAAGCTTATGAATCAAAATCTCGAAATCTGTGGCTGTCACCACCTGGATACTGCCATCTTTTTTCAGATCTCCAATAGCCATGGCGTTTATCTGGCCTTTAAACTTCAAGTGTGTCTGAAATCCCTGCTGGCTTGTTTGCTGAAGGTTGACAAACCCGCCGCTGTTCAGGCCTTCCTGACCTTCGGCATACTGAGACCCACCCTGTGCCGGTGACACCTTAGGGCCTGCATACAGCTCATTGGCAATACTGCGGTTAAATACCTTTAAATTGATATCACCTGCAAAGGTGTTGACCATGGGAATAACATCCCCCATTTTATTGCTCTGCTCAAAAAAGGTCAGGGTTGGTTTTTCCCCGGTCATGTCCACCATGCCGGCATCCAGACTGACACTTTCCCCAAAATGGGTCAGGCTCCCGAAAAGGACATAGTCAACCCCCATATTGGCACCGATGATCCTGGCATTAGATTCAGTGAGTGATCCCTTGCTGACTTGAAATTCTTGAGCTTTTGCCATGACCTTGTCAATGGTTTCACGATCCATCACATCCACTTTTCCCGGATCTGACAATCTGGAAAAAAGCATGTTAAACAAGCCGTCCTGTAAAAACCCAAGGTCCTGGGGAGAATTTATTAAAAAAGGAATTACTGCTACTTTTTTAGGCTGGGAACACAGGCCCGGGGTGACGGTGACTAAAGCAAAAATTGACAAAACAACAACAAATAGCCACACGTTTCTCATCATTTTATTGGGCTTCAAAATACAACTCCTTTATATGGTTCTAAAAATCATGTTTTTTCATTTTGGCAATTATATACATTATACGCAGTAATCAAACAACTCTTTTAAACAGCTTTTCCATTTCACTTCTTTTCATGGTTACCCTGGTCGGTCTTCCATGGGGACAATGCATTGGGTTGTCGCATTTTTCAAGATCTTCAAGAAGTTTCTCCATTTCCTTAATATTCATCGGTTTATTTGCCCGGACAGCACTGTGGCAGGACATCAAAATCAGGCATTCATCAAGCCAGTTTTCTTTTGAATAATCATTTTTATCTTTAAGAATTTTTTCTATAATTTCTATTATGATTGGTTTTACTTCTTTTTCATCGATGATAGACGGGATGGATTTTATTACAAAGGTGTTTTTTCCAAAAGGCTCCATAATAATACCAAGACCGGTTAGATCCCTGGAAATATCAACAAGGATATCTGATTCCTTAAAATTGAGTTCAAGGATTTCCGGAACCATCAAAGTCTGGCTTATCACTTCAAGGGAAAGATATCTTTTTTTTAAGGATTCATAGACAATCCTTTCATGGGCTGCATGCTGGTCAATCATCATCAACCCTGCTTCTGATTCAGCCAGGATATAAGTTCCCATTGCCTGGCCGAGTATTTTCAAAGTATTGGGTTCTAAAAAAGAGCAAACAGAAGGGGGAGTGCTTCCTGCCTTCTGTTCAATACCTTTTTCTTTTTGAGCTTGGTTTGAGCTGGAACCTATACCCCATTCAAAGACGGATTGCTCAACTTTATGAAAAAAATCCTTTACACTTTCTTTTGTGCTGCCTTGATACAGATCCTGTGACCTGTTCTCAACTGCTCTGGATTTTAAAGGCCCTGAAAAATTTTCCTGGGTATTTAAAAGCGTTTTTCCTATTTCCTGTGCTACAGTCTGGTAGACCTGTTGAGGATTAAAAAACTTGATTTCACGTTTAGTGGGATGAACATTTACATCCACCTGGTCAAAGGGAATTTGAACAAACAGGACAGCCAAAGGAAATTTGCCTTTCATCAGTCTTCCTTTATACCCCTGAAAAATGGCAGAAACAAGTCCCCTGTCATAAATCAGCCTGTTGTTCACAAAAAGAAAAATCTTTGAAGAACTGCTGCGGCAAACCTTTGGATCAACGGCAAAACCGTTTAACTCCATAAAATCATCTGAAAATTTTATCTTGTACAGATTTTTGGAAACATCTTTTCCCAGTACGTTTATAGATCGCTGGAACAGGTCATCAGACAATGAAAAGTTCTTTGTCAGGTTCTTGTTTAAAAACAATCTGAACTGAATATGAGAATTTCCAAGGGCCATGCCGGATATCATATCGGCAATATGACTTGTCTCAGTGTTATCGGATTTTAAAAATTTCTTTCGCGCCGGCGTATTAAAAAAAAGATTCTTCACTTCAACCATGGTTCCAACGGGCGCTCCTGCATCAGACACATCCCTTATTTTACCGCCCACAATATCAATTTTTGTTCCAATATCAGATTCTATGGTTCTTGTCACAAGGGTAAATTTTGACACGGATGCAATGGAAGGAAGGGCCTCTCCCCGAAATCCCATGGTTGAGATGGAAAAAAGGTCTTGTTTGGTAAATATTTTACTTGTGGCATACCTTTCAATGGATAAAAGCGCGTCGTCCCTTGAAAGACCGCAGCCGTTATCTGAAATCCGGATTAAAGATTTCCCCCCTTTTTCAATTTCCACACTTATGCTTGTGGCACTGGCATCAATACTGTTTTCAACCAGCTCCTTAACAATGGAGGACGGCCTTTGTACGACTTCACCTGCTGCAATCTGATTGGAAAGGATTTCAGGAAGGATTCTGATGGTCGTCATTCTTTACAAACCTTAACAAAAACTGGGAATCTTTCGGACTTAAATCAAATTGAAAGCTTGCATCATCAACTAATTTTGAAAGTTTAATGTCAGGATTTTGTTTTCGCTTCTCTGAAATCCATTTGATGGCGTTTTTCAATTGCTCTGCCTTAGGTTGCAGTGTTGACATAATTTATCTCCTTTTATTTAGATTTGAGATTTGAGATTTGAGTCGTGAGATTTAAACTTTTTTAGCCCGGTAAGCATTCGACTTACTTCATCTAAACCAGTAGAAAGCAAATTAAATTTCTCAGAAGTCAAATATTTCAACCTTTTTGATATCTCAACCTGGGTATCAAGTTCATAAATTGAGCCTTTAGCAATATCAAGAAACCGAAGCAATTCCTTATCAGATGTTCGGCCATGACCTTCTGCGATATTAGAGGGTATTGAGACTGCACAACGTCTCATCTGAGAAACCAAACCGTATTTCTCATATTCCGGAAAGTTACTGGTTGCCCGATAAACTTCCACAACGAGCTGTATAGATTTTTGCCAGACCTTTAACCGCTTATAAGGATACGCATTTATCTCACTACTCATATCTCATATCTCATATCTCATATCTCACATCTCATATCTCATATCTCACATCTCACATCTAACTTAATTGTCTTTTCAAATCCATAGCCTGCCCTTAAAAGAGACAATTCATCAAATCGCCTGGCCATCATCTGGATGCCTATGGGAAGTCCTGCCGAAGAAAAGCCTGCCGGGACGGATATCCCGGGAATACCTGCCATGTTTGCTGAAAGCGTAAAAATATCCGTCAAATACATGGTCAGGGGATCATCCATTTTTTCACCAATCTTAAATGCAGGAGCAGGCGCCACAGGAGACAGGATAAAATCACAGGCATCAAAGGCCTTTGAAAAATCCTCCATGATGAGGGTTCTAACCTTTGAGGCCCTTCCATAATAAGCATCATAGTAACCGGCTGAAAGCGCATAGGTCCCGATCATGATTCTTCTTTTCACTTCCGGACCAAACCCTTTTGACCTGGTTTTTTTATACATATCAATAAGATCCTCACACACTTTTTCCCTGAAACCATATTTAACCCCGTCAAATCTGGCAAGATTGGAGCTGGCTTCACTTGGCGCGATAATATAATAGGCTGCCACAACATAATCAGTATGGGGCAAAGAAATCTCTTTGATTTCAACCCCCAGGTCGCAAAAAATCTTTTTAGCATCATTAAAGACTTTTTCAACTTCAGGGTCAATGCCGTCAACAGACAAATATTCTTTTGGAATTCCTGCTGTCATTCCTTTTAAGGAACCCTTTTCAAATAGATCAAAGGCTTTGGTAAAATCAGGCACATCAACCTTTGCACTGGTGGAATCCATTTTGTCATTTCCAGATATGATATTCAGCAATATTGCCGCATCTTTAACATCTTTAGTAATGGGGCCGATCTGATCAAGAGAAGAGGCGTAAGAAACCAGTCCAAACCTGGATACCCTGCCATAGGTGGGTTTAAGACCCACCACCCCGCAATGGGAGGCTGGCTGGCGGATGGAACCTCCTGTATCCGTCCCAAGGGCGGCGCAGCAAAACCCGGCTGCCACGGCTGCAGCAGATCCCCCGCTTGAACCACCGGGCACATAGGCTTTGTTCCAAGGATTTGTCGTGATTTTATAAGAAGAATTTTCTGTTGAAGACCCCATGCCAAACTCGTCCAGGTTGGTTTTGCCGATAATGACAGCACCATTTTCCTTTAATTTTTTAACAATTGTACCATCATATTGCGGAATAAAATTATTAAGAATCTGTGATCCGCAGGTTGTTTTTATTCCCTTGGTACACAAAAGATCCTTTAATGCAATGGGCACACCCGTTAATGGCAAAATCTTATTGTCGCAAATATCCTGGTCAGCTTTTCTGGCCTGTTCAAGAGCCATGGTTTTATCAATAGTTATAAATGCATTGATTTCATCATCATATTTTTCAATGCGGTCAAGCAGGGCAGATGTCAACTCAAAAGAAGAAATTTGATGGTCACAAAGCAGTTTTCCAGCTTTTTCAATGGTCAGTTCCTGGTATTCCATTCTATCTTTTCCTTTTTCTCTCATACCTGTGAATTATTTAACAATCCAAATTATTTAACAATCCAATTATTTAACAATTCTGGGAACAATATAAAAATCTTCATCCCTTTGCGGTGCATTGGCAAGGGTCACACAAGGACCGGCAGATACTTTCA
>JACNHV010000265.1 GCA_014383445.1 Candidatus Desulfobacula maris
AAAGATAAAGTTCATAAATAAAGAAAGGTGGTACTGAACCTGATCCCTCTCCCAAAGAGATTTTTCATTCTGCAATTAACAGCCGATAAGCCTATTAATATCTATGAGTTGCCGTATTTGGCAACTCATATTATCTTATTTGGTAATTATCATTACAAACATCTATATAACTTATTGTTTTTATTAAATTATTAATTTTGGCACAGCTTTCGCAAACATAAGCAAAAGAACAACACTTAATAAAAACAGTAAAGCGGTAAAGGAAAAATGATTCTTTCAGGTAACAGAATTAAAGCCGAGGGCCTTGTGATGTATCTTTCTTCCAAAGCGGTTCAGGATTTATTTTATCAATGTGCTGAGATCTCCGGTGATGGTAGTTGAAACGCATTTACCTACATCCCGGCAGGAGAGCTCGATAGATCGGATGCTGGCCCATGCGGAATGGTTTGATATAGTGGCTTCAAAAGATGAGTGGGGAGTCATGGATCTGGTGCATACGGCCTGAAGAACTTGGAAAGTTTTTAGAAGAAACGGGCTGGACAATCGCTCCGGCGCTTTCTGAGCCGTATAAAAAAGCATGGTGTGAAACTTTATCCAGTTGCTAAAAGAAAGAGTTTGAAAGGGTATACACACGATAATTGAAAAACAAGAATCTGTGTGGTTTATAGCTGGTTGGATTATTCCGGTCAGAAATCACAATTTTTAAAACTATAATCATCTGGGTGTCCATGTTTTAAAAGGTCACCAAATATTAAGAAAGGAACTTCCAATGGTAAATACCGTCGCCTGTTTTGAAAACAAAATTTATTTACATCATATGTTACTTAGAGGCTCCAACGAAAAGATTGGATATCAACTTGGATGTTATGCTAAAAAAAAACATCAAATTGACAAATCAAATCATACTGATCATGAAATAATTAAGAATCAGTATAACTATTTAAGAGCCAATTACCCGCAGCATTATGAACGTATGTCAGGTTTTGCAAATGCATATGGAGAATCGCTGGAGAACCATGATTATGACTTTTCATATTTTGGTCGATTGATTGATAATTCATCTTGCTCTGCCGTTTTCTATCCACCGGAGATAACAGAAAACGGTCTGGGATATATCAGCAGAAACTTAGACTTTTCTCTGCCATCAGATTTTAAAGAAAGGTCCTCTTTTTTTCCATTCAAGCATTCGTATTTGGTAGAGATGTATCCTGAAAATGGATATCCATCAATCTCACTTTTTTGTTTTGAAGTTTTTGGGTTGGCATTGGAGGGTATTAACTCAGAGGGATTGGCTGTCATTCATCTTGCAGACGCAGATACCAGAATGGATCACGACGATTTATCCACCATGCAAACAAGACCGGGTTTTAATGAATTTTTGCCTGTACAATATTTATTGGATAATTGTGCGACAGTTCAAGAAGCAAAAACTGCTTTAGGGAAAATTGAACACTATCATGTGGCCATACCCGTACATTTGTTGATTGCTGATAAAAAAGGGGATTCGTTTGCTTTCGAATATTCATATGATGGAACTAAAAAAGTTTTTATTGATGGAATCAGGAAATCCCCGCTTAAAATTACTAATTTCCAACTGAATCGGTTAACTGATCAAAATTTAATCAGAAAAATGGAATTTAATTCTACAGAGAATGGTTATGATCGTTACAAAATCCTGGAAAATCGAATTTCGTCTATTCAATTACCGTTTACTGAAAATATAATTGAGAACATCAATACTGATGTATACATTCACAAAGATAATGAAGAAGAACTTGAACGCACTCTATTTCATAGTATTTATGATTTATCGTCGTCATCCGTGAAGTTCTCTCTATTGCCAACTATCAATATGTCTAAAAATAACTTTGTGAAATTTACACTAACCACTTGAAAAAGGAGTTAAGGCGTATCGCCCCAAAACATGTCACTCCCTGTCATTACAATTTACCATATGTTGTTAAATGAAAATTTGGACAGACAGATGATGAGTGGTTTAAACGTGAAGTTGAGAAATTGAACATTGCATGTTCAATCATGACATATGGAGATTCGATAATTTCAACATGTACATCTGAAAAATGTGATAGTTGCAGAGTTCGTAAAAACCTACATTGTCATTTTACACTTAGAGATTTGATACATTTCTATTTAATTGTTTCTCCCTCTTTTCTATTAGGAGGAGCTGGAATTTATCATATAGGTGGGTGGTGGTTAATTCCATGGCTGATTATAATTATCGGATTTTTTGGTTTTGTTGAAATTCGGATTTTGTGTTCTCATTGTCCTCATTATGCTGAAGAAGGAAGTTCATTAAAATGTTGGGCAAATTACGGTTCACCCAAAATATGGAAATACCGACCTGGCCCAATGACATTTTGGGGAAAAGTTATGTTTTTTATCGGTTTTACACTTGTTTGGGGATATCCTCTCTTTTTCCTGATTTTCGGATTTCAATTGTTTCTGTTAATTGTATATCTTATGACAGTTGCAGGTTTTTTTCTGATATTAAAAATATTTCTTTGTTCGCAGTGTATGAATTTCGCTTGTCCATTAAATTCGGTTATAGATGAAGTGCGGAGAGATTTTTTTGAGCGCAATCCTGAGGTTGCTAATGCATGGGATATTGATATCAAGCACTAAAGTATTTTGAATTTTTCTATCCGTATAACCTAAAAAAGCCATTCACAAAGATGGCCATAGGCAAAGTGTTTTGGCTATTTTATGGATTGAATTTTATTAATAATGAAAACATGATATTGGAGCTTGATTCTTTTAATGACTGGATATGAATTGCATGATCAATCTCCTCTTCTTTTCCTATATTCTATTCCCAACTTATTCATCCGGTTTCTAAGTGTACTCGCATTAATTCCCAACAGATCGGCTGCGCCATCGGGACCGTGTATTTTACCATTTGTTTGTGTTAATATTTGGCGAATATGCATTGAGGTTATTTCATCCAGATTGCCAGTCATCGGAATTATTTCATGTAATTTGTTACTTTCTGTTAGTTTTGGCAGAGTCATGTGGTTAAAATTAAGTGGCCCTGTCGGATTAAGAATGAGGGCTCGCTCCACAACATTCTGCAACTCCCTTATATTACCTGGCCAATCGTAATGCATTAGTGGTTCAATAGCTCCAGTAGAGAGAACAGGTATAGTGGGTAATTTTAATTCCTTTACTTTCAGGTTGACAAAATGTTTCAACAGCGCAGGAATATCGGATTTTCTTTCACGCAGTGGTGGTATCATGATGGGAAACACGTTGATCCGAAACCATAAATCTTCTCGGAATTGTTTTGCTTTTACCATCTCTTCCAGATTGCGGTTGGTTGCAGCAATTATTCTTATATCAAGTTGAATCGTTTTGGTGCCACCAACCCTCTCAATTTCTTTGTCTTGCAGTACTCTCAATAACCGGACCTGAGCCTGTGGCGGCAGTTCCCCAATTTCATCCAATAAAATTGTTCCTTTATCTGCACGTTCAAAACGGCCACGTTTCTCAGACAGGGCACCGGTAAAAGCGCCTTTTTCGTGGCCAAAAAGCTCGCTGTCGATAAGTGTATCTGGAATAGCACCGCAATTCATCTTGATGAAAGGACCCTTTCTACGAGGTGATGAAGAATGTATTGCATTCGCAATCACATCTTTGCCGACACCCGTTTCACCTAAAAGAAGAACAGGGCTATCCAGAGACGCTACCTGGTTGGTTTTTTTCATTATGTCTCTCAACCCAAAATCAGAACCAATGATTTCATCTCCTGAAAGTTGCCTGAGTTCCCGATGCAGGTAACGATTATCCTCTACCAATAATTCTTTTAGTTTAACCACCTCTCTATGTTTAAGCGCGTTGGACATCGCAATAGAAAGAGGTTCTTTTAATAAATTTAGAACCTGTGCGTCTTTTTCAGAATAAATATTCTTACCTTGTCCGAAAACCAAAATACTGCATAGTGGTCGGCCAACAGTCTCCAAGATCAAATGCATTAGCGAGGAAACCTCTAAATCATAATGCTTAATTATTTCCCGCATACCAGGATCAGCTGAAGAGTCATTTATTATATCGGTATCTGGCCAACGGGAAGCTTTGAACTTTTTTCGCATTTGTTCCATATTTGTTTTGGCAATTTGAGACATGGGAATGAGAGTATCGGCTTTTTCTCCTCCTGAATCCGTTGCTCGTGCGATGACCCGGAGTGATTTAGAGTCTGGTTCCCAAACAGAAAGATTCATACTCTCGACAGGAATAACGCCCTTTAGATATTTCAAGCATTGTAACAAAGCGACTTCAATCTCAAGATTACCACATATCCTTATAGTCGCCTCACGGAAAAACTCATTTTCATTCATTTTAGCACCCATATGAATTGTCATATATTGTGAGAATATCCATAGTTGCCGTATTTGGCAACTCATATTATCCTATTTGGTAATTATTACTACGCATTTAAATATAAATTATTGTTTTTATTCATTTATTTTTTTTTGGCACGGCTTTCGCAAATATAAAGAAGAGAACAGCACTTAATAAAAGCAGAAAAACGGGGAAATATTAATGAAATGGTTAGAAGCAATTGAGTTTCGCATATCAGGAACTGATTACAAATTATTAGAATCTCATTTTGAACAACTTTTAAATGAAGTGAACAAAGAAAAAGAGCAAAAATTAATTTTATACAGGCAACTTGATTTAGATACAGATATTAGCATCCATATATTACACAATTCAATAAAAGTAAAAAATAGCGGGAGCGACTTGGGTATAAGGATTGTCTCAGCTTTAAAAGAGTTTGGTTTGGTGAATCATAATGTATGGGTTGAGATGGATATCAAATAATAATTAACATCATAGGTGAATTTATGAAAAACGACTTGAAACATAAATTATACATGGGTTTTCGGGGTTTTATGATGCGAATCCCTCCTCTTCTTTCAGAAAAAGGGGCGAAAAAAGGCGAAAAGGGTGCCAAGGCAAATGCAGATTGTTTATCGAAAGAGGAGCGTAGAGTCCATCATTTTATTGTTAAGAAAATGGCGGTTGTCAAAGGTCCCATCACACCAGAATTGATCTCAAACGAATTAAACATTTCAAATGAAACAGTGCATGAAATTATTAACAAATTAGAAAACTTAAAAACATTTATCTATAGAAGCGATGGCAAAGGGATAAATTGGGCGTATCCTCTTTCTCTTGAGGATACAGGCTTTAAAATGATTGCCTCTTCCGGAGAGCAATTTTTTGCCGCCTGAGCCGCTGATGCATTTGCAACTCCCTTCGTGTATGGGAGATTACAGAAAAAAGAATTGTCTTTTAATATTCAGGCAAAATGCGCTAATAGCGGGAAACAGATGGAGATCCTACTCGACAGCGAGCTGAATATTAAAAATGTAACTGACGGATCCAGCCCTATGTTTTGCTTGCCGATAGTGCCACTTGCAAACACAAAAGAACCAAGCATTGTGAGTACATTCTGACGACGGTCATTACTCTTCTGGTCAGAAGAGGATGTAAGAGAATATAAGCAGAAAGAGCGCGATCTTAGAGTATATATGAATCTTAGCAAAAGGGCCCTTGCTGGTATTAAAAGAATGCAAGCAACAATTTTTGGGTTTGATGAAAACACTGATGCTGAACCAGTTGATACTTTAAAGTATGTAGGAAAAGATCATAACAATTCAAGGAGGTTAAAATGATAGCAAATTCATCGAATAGACGGTATGAATTTGACTGGCTCCGGTTATTGGCGATTCTAATTGTTTTCCTTTACCACAGTTCACGGTTTTTTAATCTGGGAGACTGGCACGTAAAGAATATCAATACTTATGTCTGGGTAGAAGTATGGAATGTTTATGTTACCCGCTGGATGATGCCACTTTTTTTTGTCATTTCCGGAGCAAGCCTGTTCTACGCAATCAGAAAGTCCAAGGGTTTTAAAAAATTTTATTTAAATAAGTTTTTAAGACTGATGGTTCCTGTCCTGACCGCATCAGTAACACACAGTGTCCTGCAGGTTTATCTTGAACGGTTATCTCACGGTCAGTTTTCAGGATCATTCTTTTCATTTCTACCCCAATATTTTAACGGTGTTTACATGGGAATCGGCATGTCCGGTAACTTTGCATTCCATGGAATGCATCTATGGTTTCTTTTGTTCTTATTTTTATACAGCCTGATCTGTTACTATCTGTTTATATGGTTTTTAGGAACCGGACAATCGTTTTTAAACTGGATTACGTCGCTGATGGCTATACCCGGGTTGATGTATTTATGGTTTATAATACCGATGCTGATCATGTACGTGCTTATTCCGCAATCTGTTCTGGCCGTTGGCAATGGCGGATGGGGGTTTTTGTATTATCTCTGGTTTTTGATATCCGGATTCATGATTGTGTCAAATGAGCGGCTTCAGCATCAGATTATAAATCAGCGATGGGTTTCCTTATTGATGGGTGTGGTTTTATCAGGCTTTTACCTGAACCAATTGTTCAGTCCAACACGTGTGGTTTTTCCAGTGGGGATCAATTCTTGGATACTTACACTGCTTTGTTTTCTGAGTGCATGGAGTTGGCTATTTGTCATCCTGGGATTTGGCATGTGCTATCTGGCGTTTAATCGTCCCTGGCTTAAACTTGCCAACGAAGGAATTTTGCCGTTTTTTATCCTGCACCAGACAGTCCTGCTGGGGTTTGGTAATGTCATTATGGCCTGGCAGATTCATGACACCTTAAAGTGGGCACTTGTTTTAAGCGTTTCCTTTATTTGCATCATCTCAATTTATATTATTTTTATTCATAAATTTGATCTGTTCCGTTTTTTATTCGGAATGAAAACATTCCATTCTTTCTTCGATATCTTTCTGAAAAAGAAGGTTTTGATATCCTTGCATATCCTGTTTGTCAGTCTGATTGTTTTTTCGGTGATGAATCAAATCTCCGGAGCAGGTATAAACAGGGCTCCGATGCCATTGACGTATGATCCCGGACAGGACATCCTTTTAGACAGTGAATTTATAACAAAACGGTCTTCCGCCGGTGTTCGCGTGATTGACGATCAAGAGGCTTCAAAGGGCCGTGCGATAGAGTTTTTCTCAGATGCAAATGAACAGGCAGCATCCAATCCTTTGGCGTATATTGATATGCAGTTTTCAGCACCTGCTGGCAGGTATTTCATCTGGATGAGAGGAAAAACAGATATAGACAACGGATATACTGATTCTGTATGGCTGCAGGTGGATGCTCAAATCGGTGCTCAGGGACAAAGTGTCCGATTGGGGAATTGGTTGGATGTACACCCGGCAGGTGTCTATGGCTGGGCAGGAGATACTGATGATCCCATCTCAATAGAATTAAAAAACCCGGGAGATCACACAATCCGTATTCAACCACGTCAAATCCCCCACCGGATTGATCAGATCTGGTTGAGCCGGAAACAACATCGAATTCCGAACACAACCAACCCTATAAAATAGCAAAAAGTGTTGAACCAACTGCGATGAAACATACAAGTATATCTTTTATATACAATGGGAAATTAAAAATGAAGCAATCTGAGGTTTTGATAAAGGTCAGAAATTACCACACTGACAGCCACATGCATGTGAATCATGCGCGATATCTGGAGTTTTTTGAAGAAGGTTCCTGGGATTTTCTTGAAAAAAATTCCCAAGTCCGAAAGATGTTCGAATCACTCATAAATAAGGGGATTTTCCATGTTGTGGTGGCAATTAATTGTAGCTACAGAAGTAGTGCTGTTATCGGTAATATTCTACGTCTTGAAACGCAATTAGTGCGCTTATCTACCAAAAGTTACACCTGGTCAAAAAAAATATATATAAATAATACAGATAAATTGGTTGTGGATGCTGAGATCACTTGTGTTTTTATAAATTCTGCTTCTGGCGATGTGGTTCCAATCTCAAAAAAAATGAGTGAGGTATTGTCCGAACAGATAGAATGATAAAGCTAACATAATATTGTATCGAAATTATATTATATTGCGTTATGAAAGATTTGATGATCTGGAAAACGAATAACAATTTGAGAGGTAAATAAACAAAAAACGATTTAAAACGTAAAATGTATATTAGGTTTAAAGGATTTATATTGCCATTTCATTCACGGTATAAATTTATTTCATTTAGTCAGCATAGTGTTGTTCTGAATACTGTTGTATCAACGCTGTTCAATTAATTTAAAAGGAAAGAACATTGAAAATTAGAGTATCAAATAAAAAAGAACAGGCAGAAATTAAAAAGATTCACAAAGCCGCATTTGGAAAAACAGAAGGTTTAGAAAAGGCTCAGGGAATAGTCAATCTCGTATACGACCATGTTTGAAAAGATTTTTATAGTATTCTGTATTGCATACTTCGTATTGAATCCATTGAGTGAGGTTAAGGCTTTAAATGCGCGTACTATGCAGGAATATGAATTCATCGGAACGTGGAAGGGTGAAGGCAAGATTATCGTTGGCTGGTGTAATCAAAAACAATTATCATTTGAACTTCGAATAGATCTGGAGGGTAATGTGTCCGGTAAAATTGGGGATGCGCATATTCGAAGCGGCAAAATAAAATTAAACAATATAATTTACCGGTGGTTGGGAAATAGCGAATATATTATTGATGCAAAATTATCTAATTATCTAATTGAAAAAGAAGAGATTAAAAGAGAATCCATTCGAATATTTCTTGATTTCAAACAGGCTTCTTTTACAGGAGGGTTTCATACTTCCGGTAGCAAGTCAGGCGGTAAAGAGAAAATGATTCTTTCAGGCGCCAGTGTAAAATTGGTTAAATGAATGAAGTGAATTTTTTAAAAGGAAGATGATATGATCAAAGACAAACCGAGCAGGACGGCATATAAAGTCGCCATGAATATTGTTACGTTAGGTGCGAAACCGGGAATGGATATGGTTCTGCCACCGGACATCGTGCAGACCACAAAGGAGTTACTCCTTGTGTCTGGCGCGGCTGGAGCAAAAACTATAAAATGGTCGGACTCCCCAAAAATGGTCTCAGTGTACGAAGCCTTTGATTGGATGCTACCTGGTCAATTTGAGGCGTTTGCTCATAGAAAAGCATTTTGCGAACAACAGGTAAGAGCCGGTATTGGAGCGGGTGCTACCCAAATCCTTATTCTGGGGGCTGGGTATGACACACTGGGATGGCGGTTGGCGCCGGAGTTCTCTGATGTGAAGTTTTTTGAAATTGATCACCCGGCAACAGCATGTCTTAAGGCTAAAGGAATTGATGCAATGGGATCGCGAGACAATCTAATCCTGATTGCAGAAGATCTCGGGAAAAAGAAATTGGTGGATACGCTGAAACCCAAGGTACTATGGGACAAGAATTCGCGAATCGTCGTAGTCGCCGAGGGTCTTGTGATGTATCTTTCTTCCAAAGCAGTTCGGGATCTATTTAATCAATGTGCTGTAATCTCAGGTGCTGGTAGTCGGCTCGCCTTTTCCTATATCCCTACAGGTGTGGATGGCCGGCCTGATGCCGGACGGTGGACCGGGTTGATGTTGTGGCTTCAAAAGATGAGTGGGGAGCCATGGATATGGAGTATAAAACCTGAAGAACTTGGAAAGTTTTTAGAAGAAACAGGCTGGGCAATTACCCCAACGCTTCAGGGAACGACAAATAAGCATGGTGTGGAATTCTATACTCTAGCTAAAAAAAGGACTTGTAGGGATAAGAAATAAATAGCACTTTTGGATTTAGTCTGTCGTAAGGCTATTGAAAGACAGCTTTGCATTGATTCTGCATTTTTAAATATATTTAATATAATTACAAACTGACAAAAGGATTAACAATGAATCAACTGATGAGAGTTTATCAAACATGTCGGAAGTTCCCATTTGGAAAGATTATTTTTTCAAAATTAGTCTGTTTTAAAGCACCATATTTCGGAAGTATAAAACCTCTGTTTGTTGAGTTAAAACCAGGTTATTGTGAAATTGTCTTTAAAAAAAGACGGGCTGTGACAAATCATCTAAAAACAATCCATGCCATTGCAATGTGCAATGTAAGTGAGCTTGCAGCAGGGACATTGATTGAGGCCACTATTCCCCGGACGATGAGGTGGATACCAAAGGGAATGACAGTTTCATATTTGAAGATGGCAAAAACCGATTTGAAAGCAATCTGTGAGATACAAACAGACAGACTTGATCAGATCGGTGACTTTCCCATGACAGTAAATGTGACAGATATTCATGGGCAAGATGTTTTCTGTGCAGTGATTAATATGTATCTGTCCTTGAAAAAGTGAGATATCAGCAAAACAATTTTACCTAAATTCTACTATCCGAATAAAAATGATATATGGGCAACCAGGTATGAGCCTATTAAGAGCACCAGGAGTGAAGCCATGTTAAGACGTCAAAAAAAAATACAATTCTAATCTTCCTTTTTATTATGGTATTTACAACGCTCTCCAATGCCGAAGAAGAGATAGAAGATTTAATTGATATCTTCGAATCCAATAGTAAACTTGTTGCGATTATAGAGGGTAAAAAGACAATATCATTTGATCTCCCTGCAAATGAAAAAGTGCTATGGAGTGACTCAAAAGGCAATTTAGGTGCATTCCTAACCAATAATCGGGTTTTTGTAATATCTACTTCTTCGGGTATTTGGAAATATTTACATTTGAGATCAGATGAGCCTGAAGAAGCAAAGACTTCCTTATCTCCAAATATCGTTTTACTGGTATTTGGCGATCGTGCAATCGGCTATGATGCTTCGCTTAATCAATTCATTGAAACTCAACTTCCACTTCACGATGAGCTGCTTGCGGTGGAAACAGGAAAATATGTTGCAGTGGTGATCACATCCAGCCGGGCATTTGGTTTGGCAGAAAAATCTTCATCTTTTACTGAAGTTCGTCTCGGAATAAGAGAAGCCTTAGAGGATGTAAAAGTAACATCAAATAAAGTAACGTTACGCTCATCTGATCGTTTGCTAAGCTTCACAACCATCAGTTCTGCATGGAATGAACACAGGCTCTAAGAATCCTTCGATCCTACCCATAAAATTGTATGCAAAGTTAATCCAATTTTCTGAAAAATAATTAGGGAATTGGTTATTTTATTGATAGTAAAAAAATGACAATTGCTCGACTTGGGGTAGGCTCATATGCCCTTCATAGTCTGCTGTGTGTTTTTGCATATTTCTATTCCTTACAAAATCAATCCAAATTTAGTAAGAAGGCGATCTTACATTTTCCGGCCTGATACATCATTCGAAAGAAATATCCATTGATATTTCAATAGGTATTTATTACGTTAGTTCAAATGGTTACAAACAAAAAAGGATGATAACAATTAATACCGAATACCGATCATATCCGCTCCTTGCAACTAAATTGTTTATACCAAAGTTGCGATCATCCATCATTAATCGCAACCGTCTCACTGACAGGCTCAATGATGGTCTTCAAAACAAACTGACATTAATTTGCGCTCCAGCCGGATTCGGGAAGACAACCCTTTTAATTGATTGGATTTCAAAGAGTAACAGACCCGCCGCATGGATTTCATTGGATAAAACAGAAAGCGATCCATTGTGTTTTCTCAAATATCTTTCAGGCGCATTGCAGACAATAGAAAAAGATATTGGTAAGAGCACGTTGACGATGTTAGAAGCCCATGAATCGCTTTCTCTTGAATCAATAGCAATGAATTTGATCAATGAAATTTCAGAAATTGACAAGGAGTTTTTAATTGTTCTCGATGATTTTCATGTCATTGACAATCAGCATGTTTACAAAATTGTTGAGCTTATTCTTGAATACATCCCTGAGAATATGCATTTGGCCATTGCCACACGTGCTGATCCTCCACTGCTGTTATCCCGATTGAAAGTAAGAAATCAACTCACCGAAATCCGTTCATCTGATCTTTGCTTTACGGCGGATGAAACAGCTTCTTTTTATAATGAGATTATGAATTTGAATCTGGGAAACAGAGAAATTTCTATCCTGGAATCAAGAACGGAAGGCTGGATTGCAGGACTCCAGCTTGCAGGCCTCTCCATGAAAGGGTGTAAGGATATATCTAAGTTCATAGGCTCCTTTGCCGGAGATAATCGACACATTGTGGATTATCTTGCTGAAGAAGTATTAATTATGCAACCAGAGTATATTCAAAATTTCCTGCAACAGACGTCTATCCTAAAACGAATGTGCGCTGATTTGTGTGATTTTGTGACAAAAAGGAATGACAGTAGAAAAATTCTGAATCAACTTGAGAAAGCGAACCTTTTTCTCATTCCCTTGGATGACAGGAGAGTATGGTATAGGTATCATCATTTATTTGCAGATTTAATGAAACAAAGATTATACCAAAATCCATCTGCAATATTAAACGATTTAAACAAAAGAGCAGGCCAATGGTTTGAGCGGAAAGGATTAACTGAAGATGCAATAATCCATGCCCTTGCTGCAGGCAATTTTAACCATGCGGCCTGCTTGATCGAAAAATTTGTTGAAGCCCACTGGCAGGGCGGGGAGAAGGCCTCTTTATTAAAATGGTTAAGCGAAATCCCGGATGAGGTTATATATACCCGGCCGGAATTATGGATTACAAAGGCGCGGATACTGTTCGACAGCGGAAAGGATGAAGCCGCTAAAAAAAATTTGGATAAGCTTGAATCAGATTTGGTTTCTCCCAATAAAATGCCTTGTAATGTATCCCAGAAAGAATCAATGGTGTATCAGGGAAAAATCGCAGCGGTAAAGGTGCACATAGCAGCCCGCACAGGGGATATCCATGGGATCGAAAAAAATATTGAAACAGCACTTGATCTTATCCCGGAAGAAGATACGGCCTGCCGCGCTGTTGTTGCCATAGCGTCAGTTATCGTCCATAATATCAAAGGAGACCCGGTTGCAACAGTCAAAGCTCATTGCCAGGCAATAAATGCGGCCAGGGATGCCGGTAATGTATATTTACATTTGATAGCCAGAGTGTGGAAAATCCTTGATCTTAAGCAAATCGGTGAATTGCCCGAAGCGATCAAAAATTGCCAAGAGCTTTTAAGTGAAATAAAGGAACAAAAACTATCCTTTAATGTTGCCCAGGGACATGTGAATTGTACCTGGGGTGAACTGCTGCACGAATTAAACAAACTGGATGAAGCTGAACAATATACAAAAAAAGGAGTGGCGTATCTGGAACAGGGGCATGACCCTCCGAGTCATCTGGGATGGCGGTTGATCGCTCTTTTTAAAATTTTGTGCTCAAAACAGAAGATAAAAGAGGCCCGGGAATTAATCCCAAAAATGGAGAAACTGATGCAGACAATGTTTATTTCACCATGGATTGCCACTCAGATTAAAGCTGCAAAAGCAAAAATCTGGCTGGTGCATGGCAATAAGGATGCGCTGTTGCGGTGGGCTGCAGACTGTGGATTGAAACTGGATGGAGAATATACCATATTGCGCGAAGCTGAAAATATTATGTTTGCAAGAATCCTTCTGGCAAAAGACGATCTTGATGATGCTCTTGAAGTGACCGACAGGTTGCTCGAGGTGCAGGAGAAAGCCTCAAGAGTGCTCAATCAGATAGAAACTCTGATCATCAAATCACTGATCCTGGAGAAAAAGCAGAGGCGGAGTGAATCCATAGATGTCCTATTACAAGCCATAACCTTGGCGGAACCGGGCGGGTATATCCGGGTGTTTGTCGATGAAGGCAGCCCATTGGCCGCATTGATCGAGGAAATAGAGGGCTTTGGTAAAAAATCGGTAAAGGAATTTGCAAAGAAACTTTTAATGGAATTAAGAACCAGAAAATATCTGAATTCCCAGGATGACCTCATTGAGCCTTTAAGTGAGCGTGAATTAGAGGTTTTAAGGTTGCTTTCAGCAGGGCTTTCCAATAAAAAAATTACAGAAGAACTTTTCATCTCCTCCAATACAGTCAAAACACATCTTAAAAATATTTACGGTAAGCTGGATGTACACAGCCGGACAGAAGCCATCATTAAGTCACGGGATTTAAGCTTGTTGTAACCGTTATTAAGAAGTCCTCTAAAAATTTTTGTCACCACGATTTTCAAATCATTATTAAAACAATCATTATTTTTCATTTTTAAAAATCACCCTGGTTTATCACCCGAATGGGTGTTGTAAGATTCTTCTATAGTGGCATAATTTGATGAACAAAATGTAAGAAAAGAAAGGGTGCACGCAATGGATTTTTTTGAAAAATGGCATGGTCTGTCACGGTATCAGATAAAAGTAAAGGGCCTTTTGGGCAGTAAGTGGTCCAGCTGGTTTGAGGGCATGACAATTGAGACTGAAGGCAGCGCAACGGTAATTACAGGGGAACTTCCTGATCAGTCTGCCCTGCATGGATTGATTGTTAAAATAAGGGACTTGGGGTTGCCGCTGATTAGCATTAAACGCATTCAAAAATCTATGCCGCAGACTGGAAGCTTTCAAAAAGATCAAAACAATAAAAAATGAGCCGTGGATTATTTTAAATCGGTTGCATTGAATAAGATTATAAGGAGAATTGAAATGTCAAATCCCAAAAACGTCATGGAAATATTTAAATATCTGGAAAAATCGAATTGTCGAGAATGTGGTGAAAAAACCTGCCTTGCTTTTGCAAGCGCTGTATTTCAGTCAAGAAAAAAAATAGACCTGTGCCCCCACCTTGATCCGGGGATTATAGAAAAATATACCGCAGACAACAGTGAAAAAAGTTTAATGTCCGAACAGATGGGAGAACAGCTTGTAGGGGATTTAAAAAAATCACTTTCACAGCTTGATTTTCAAAAAATTTCGGAAAAATCCGGCGGAAAGTATGATGGAAAAGCCTTGACGTTGAAAGTACTGGGCAAAGATTTTGGTGTCAGACCTGATGGTACATTTAAAACAGATATTCATGTCAATACCTGGATTACAGGACCATTCCTCGATTATTTAATACAGGGCCAAGGAGAAGACCCCTCAGGGTATTGGATATCATTTAGAGAACTCAAAGAAAGTGATGACTTGATATATTCTTTTTTCAAAAAACGGTGTGAGGCGGTAATGAAAAGAATAGCCGATGACTACACAGATCTTTTTGATGATCTGGTCCATATTTTTGGCGGCAAGCGAGTTGAAGAACAATTTGAAGCAGACATTTCCGTTGTGCTCCATCCTTTACCAAAAGTTCCGATAATGGTTTGTTACCTGGAACCGGAAGATGGTATGCCGTCTACTTTAAATTTATTCTTTGATCGATCCATTGATGCCAATTTGTCCATCGATTCTGTGTTAACACTTTGTGCGGGCTTTTCCGCCATGATTGAAAGAATCACGGAAAAACACGGTGTGATCGCAATATAAGTTCATTTAATGAGAAAACTACACATTCTTATTTTGAAGGAGGTTCCATGTATAAAGATAAGCCAAGTAGAACCGCTTACAAAGTTGCTCTGAACATCGTTACCCTGGGAGCGAAACCGGAGATGAGTAGAGTTCTTCCTCCCGGTATCGTGCAAGCTACGGAAAAATTGCTGGTTGCTTCTAATGGCAGGGATTTTGCTATGACTATTATAAAAATAAGCAATAATTTTTATGATTGAAATTTTTAAAAAGCAGGAGTAAAAATGCAAGTTACACCGAAATCAAAAATAATGAATCTTCTGCTACCGGTTACAGTATGTCTTGCAGCAATGATTGCTGTATCAACAATTTTTATGACACAGTCAATTTTTGTGGAAATTTCTGAATCATTTAATGTGGATATTGACCTCACACGATTTGCCTTCAGTGTCGCATCAATTTCTTATGCAATCTCCTTTTTACTATTTGGACCCGCAGCAGACAGGTTTGATTTAGGAAAAATGTCCTCTCTTGGAATGTTTTTTTTAGCGATAGGTGTTTTTACAGCAGCAGTTGCAGAGAGTTTTATAGTCTTTATTCTTAGCATGGCTGTAATAGGGACCAGTGCTTCGGCAGTCGCTGCTTCAATGTTTCCATACATGGTGCAGATTGCACCTGTAAAAAAACAAGGCCTCTATCTTGGTTCATTCGTTGCAGCGTCAACAGCAGGAATGGTTATCGGCAGGTTTTTAACAGGTATAATGGCTTCTATCTTAGGTCTTAAAAATTCCTTTTTAATTATCGCAACAACTATTTTAATCTTCAGTCTGACAACAATTATAGTATTTAATGGCAGAAAAATAAACAATGCGGCACCACCCCATGAAAAAGACTCCAAATCCTATCTGGCAGCGTTAAAAGTAATGGTTTCACCAGAACTTCTAACGCTATTAATGACAGGTTTTTTTCTATTTTTCGGATTTCTCGGTATGGTCACATTTTTAACATTCAGGCTGGCCAATGCACCTTTTTATTTCACATCAGCAGAAATCGGTTGGATAAGCCTTGCAGGACTGACAGCCTTGCCGGGATCGCCACTATCTGGAGTCATAGCCCAGAAAGCAGATACACTAAAAGTCATGGTTGCATCACTTTGTCTCTGCATAATATCTATTCAACTAATGGCCCAGATTCCTACAACATTATCGATTTTTACCGGTGTATTACTACTTTTCTCAGGAGTCTATTTCTGTCAGCCGTTGATTTTTTTGTTGATAACTCAAAAAGTTCCCGAAATATATCTTGGAACTGCCTCGTCTTTCTATGTTTTATTCTGCATCGGGGGTGGAAGCTTGTCATCCGTTATTTTAGGGCCGGTATGGGAATTGTCAGGCTGGTCAGGAGTAACCTTAGTTTGCTCCTGTTCACTTGTAGTCGCCATACTCCTTTGCCTGAAAGGTAATGCGAAACCAAATAATTGCAAAGTAGCCGTATAAGAGGAACTTTTCATTATACTATTGATCAGTATATGATGAATTGATAATAATAAGTGAATATTTTTTTGCAAATTGATAAAATTATTTCTTTTTTTTATAGGGGCTTAGATTATTTATTTAAAAAGAGATCATTATATATAAAAGGTAGTATCCATGGAAAATAGACGGTGTTTTTTAAAAAAAAGTGCTATAATGGCAGCAGGGACAATCTTCCCTGTTTTACCATCCTGCATTCCCCTCAATACTATTGAGGCAAAAGTCCCCTTAAAGTCAAATAAAATCAAGAATGCCGCTGTCCTGTGGTACAGCCAGACCGGCAATACCCAAAAATGTGGAAAAGTTCTTGCAAAAACCCTTGAAAAAAAAGGGATCAAGGTTATTTACGGCGACCTGCGTGATATTGACAAATCAATAATTTCTAATGTGGATCTCATTGTGATCGGTTCTCCTGTTTTTTATTATGATACACCGGAATTTGTAAAAGATTTCATTGAATCTCTGCCCGAGCTTAATGGAATTCCCGTGGCTGCATATGTTACCTTTGGTGGACCGGAAGGAAACCAGTACAATGCCGCCTGTTCCATTTTAGAGGGCCTGGTACAAAAAAAAGGCGTGCCTGTGGGCCTTGAATCATTTATGAGTATCAGTTCTTATTCTCTTTCTTTTAAGGAAAATGACATCAATATAACAACAAAACAGAACACGATTTTACCAGACCAAAACACTTATAAAAAAGTTCGTGAATATGCCGAGTTTATAAAATCACAGATTGAAAAAGGAAGCTCATCAGTGTTTAAGAGAACCTTGACGTTAAGAGAATTTTCCACATATTTTGAACCTGAATGGTGGACCAAGCTGGCTGTGGATAACCATTATATTATTGAGCAAAAATGTGTAGGATGCGGTACATGTGTTGAAAAATGTCCGACAAATTCTATTGATCTGGATAGTTTTTCAGTGAATACGAAGACATGTATCTTGTGTTTCGGTTGCATAAACAACTGTCAATACCAGGCTATGAACATGGAAAGCAACAATAAAAAACTGATAAGTTTTCATGAGTATATGAAAAAAAATAATTTAAAATTCGTGTTGCCCAATGAACTCAAAGATTAATTACACAATCTCCAAAAAGGAGCACAGGAAATGATAAGGGAAGAAACAGATCTTGGCTGCGGACATAACAAGGCAAAGTATGCAGGAAAAATGAAATATTGTATCGAGAACGGGCTTGACTTCAATCTTTACAAATTAGGCTCAAGAGGAATTAAAAGAAGGATCAGGCGCAACCATAGGATTGAATTGGAAATAAAGGGTAAAAGTTTGTTAACAATCACCAAAGAAGCCCAGGAAATAGAATATCAATAAAGGGAGGAAATAAAATTAGGAACGAGAAGCAATTTAAATGAATAACAGCAACCAAGGATAAGTATATCAATGAATATTAAGATTTTAGGGAATGGCGGAGCTATCAATGATGGGCTTCCATATAATTCTTTTGTAATAAATGGCACCCTGCTATGTGAAACACCTCCAGATATAATGCTTTCAATTCACAAGAATTTTATTGAACTTTCTTCAATCAACACTATTTATATTTCTCATTTGCATGGTGATCATATCTTTGGTCTCCCTTTTTTAATATTATCAGCTTTCTTCTTTCATGCTGGAACTAACGAGAAGTTGTCCTTCAAAATTATCGGACCTGAAGGATTGGAAATGATGGCTGAAAATTTAGTTGTCAGTGCTTTCACCTCTAAGCATCCTTGTTTTAAATGGATGAAGGAATTTTGTACTTTTTCAAAAGTCAACGAAACATCAAGGCCGCATTTGGTTAGTGGATTTCAAACATCTATATTCAAACTGGATCATTTAATAGATACATATGGTTTTTCTCTTGCTAATGAAGATCACAACGTAGATTTTGCCTATGTTGCTGATACTCGTTGGTGTGAATCTGTCCATACTGTATTAAGAAGCAAACCACGAGTTGTATTGATCGATCTTAATGGTAAAGATGATGACCCTGAGCCTGTTCATCTATCAATTGGAGATTTGAGGCGGAAAGCTATTCTGATCACTGATGGAGAAACAAAGTATTACGGTACACATTTAAAGGAGGAATTTAACAGTACAATTTCATGTGTGATATGTGCCAAACCCGGAATGGATATTAATTTATGAGAATAGCCCACCAAGGCTTTTGCAGCGGACGCAAAAACCCGCGTCGCTGAAAATCGACGTTATACAAAGCTTAAACAAAATTAATTATTAACCTATCCAATAGAGGAATAAATATGAGCCATTTTCAGATTTCATTTATGGAAAAAAGTGACATCCAAGAATCAGCAAGGGTTCTCAGTGTTGCTATGCTTAACAATCCGATCCATATTGCTGTTTTTCAGGGTAAGGGTGAAGCAGAACGCATAGAAATTGAAAAAACGTTTTCTCATCTCTTGACTGAATTGACTGAAATAGTCTTTCTGGTAAAAGAAAAACAAAATATTATCGGGGTGATGAGGATGAAGTCATGCGAGGGGAATAAAGCTATTGAAACCATAGAAGACCCAAAAGATGAAAATGATATTGACTGGCGGACATCTGTCTGGCATACGGAGTGGGCAAGCCACGAACCGTTGGGCCAACATTGGCAACTCGGTCCGATTGGTGTGCTGCCATCACATCAAGGATTAGGTATTGGTTCCATGTTTATGAAGCGTTTTTGTAAGGAAGTGGATGTTTGTAAGGCAACAGCATACTTAGAGACAGATTTAGATAAAAATGTACGTTTTTATGAAAAATTTGGGTTCAAAGTAGATTCCGAGTCTGAAATATTCGATGTTAAATGTACATACATGTTAAGGGCTCCAAGCGCATGAATCGATAGGATAATTCGTGTATATCCGATTTAAAGACAAAGGGTAAGAGTATGAAAGGAAAAACTGTTGTTATTACTGGGGCTACCAGTGGTTTAGGAAGAGCTACGGCATTTAAACTCGCTCAAAAAGGAGCATTTGTAGTAATTGTTGCTCGTAATGACACCAAAGCAAAAGAAGTTATTAAAGGAATAGAAATGGAAGGAGGAAAAGGGCAATTCATTATTTCCGACCTTTCATCCATGGAAGATACTAAGGCGGCTGCAAAAAGTATTACCAAGGTCGTTGATCGCTTGGATGTTCTCATCAATAATGCTGGAGCGTTCTTTCCGAAATACAGAGTGACCTCTGAGGGTTTCGAATCCACCCTGGCATTAAACTATTTATCCCCATTTTTACTCACTCATCATCTGGCAGAGTTGATGAAGCTGACCGCGTACGAGTGTGGTGAAGCACGTATTATCAACATCTCCTCAATAATGCATAAAGGTCCAATTAACTGGGAGGATCTTAATTATAAAGAAACGAATTACAATAGTACTTCTGCCTATTATCAGTCAAAACACTTATTGACCTCATCCACCTATTATCGGTCCAGAAAACTTAAAAAAACAGACATCAGTGTTAATTGCATTCATCCTGGATTTGTAAAGACGGCTCTTTCAAAAGCGGATTATCCTTTTCCAATGAATATAATCGTTCCGATTGTTGGTTTCTTTCTTGGAGAATCTCCAGAGCAAGCAGCGGATACGCCAGTTTGGTTCGCTTCTTCGAATGAGACAAAGGGCATAAACGGTGAATATATTCATCATCGAAAGGTTAAAAAGAGTTGGCCTCCAACCAGGGATGAGGATGCCCAAACGAAACTTTTCTATGTCACTCAAACGATGTTGGGTGAATGGCTATAGCTGAAAAATGTGAATAAGAATAAAAAGCAGAAATCGCTTATGTGTTTAATGATAATTAACTTTTTCCGGAGCAAAGCAATGTTCAAACGTCAAAAAATTCATACAATTCTAATTTCCCTTTTTATTATGGCATTTACCATACCTTCAAACGCCGAAGAAGAGATAGAAGATTTAATTGATATAGCCGACGGTGATCGGCACGTTGATGAATATACGAAATGATGATTTTTTATTCTGATCCTGCCCTCCCTCGGTGTGTGTGATTCTTTCAGTTCCAAAGCATTTTGAATATTGCAGTCAATATCCTTTCTGGTAACGCCATAAATCAAAACGGGATAATCATAATTATGCTCGCTGATCAACAAACTGCCATCAAACTCCGTCATCATTTTTATTTCTTTATTTTCTGCTGTATCTTCAAACCAGATTGTATTATCCCCGGTGATATTTATATCAATGGTTTCAAGCAATTTCGCATAGGATAACATCAGTATGGCCTGTTTCCGATAAACAGGGTTACAATTCCAAATGTCATCTGTTTGAATCTGATGTTTTTAAATCCTGCCTGTTGCATGATTTTTGAAAATTCTTGCGGGGTGGGAAATTTTAACACAGACTCGGGCAGATAAGTGTATGCTTTGTTGTGCTTTGAAAAAAAAGAGCCGATAATGGGAAGAATTTTTTTAAAGTATAGAAGATATAATGAACGGAAAACTCCTTTTTCTGGTGTGGTTAACTCAAGAACAGCAAGCCTTCCTCCATTGTTCAGGGCTTTGAAAAATGCAGTGATGGCCCTTTGCCGATCCATGATGTTTCTGATGCCAAAGGCAATAAACACCGCATCAAAAATATTATGCTGAAAAGGGAGATTAAGTGCATCCGCGTTTAAGAGAACGATGTTTTTTTTGTCCTGTTTTATTAATTTTTGTTTTCCAAGCCTTAACATGCCAAAGGAAAAATCAAGCCCGAAAATTTGGGAACAGCCCTTGAGTTGAGAATTTACTTCCAAAGCCACATCACAGGTTCCGCAGGCAACATCCAGAACCCTGCTGTTTTTTTGAAGATTTGCAGCCTTTACCATCTGGCTTCTCCAGACAATGTCCTGGCGCATACTTAAAAGGCGGTTTAAAAAATCGTATTTTGGTGCAATGCGGTCAAACATGTCTTTGACAAAATCAAGTTCTTTATTCATCGTTGACAACCTGGATTTCTGAGTTAGTTTAAGATATTTATCAAGGCAGGTTGGAAAACTATCATAATAAAGGGAAGAATACAATAGAATGGTTGGAGCCCAGATGACAGAAAAACGTGACTATTATGAAGTACTTGGCGTTGCAAAAGATGTTTCAAAGCCGGAATTAAAAAAAGCATATCGGAAGCTTGCCATTAAATACCATCCAGATAAGAACCCGAATAATAAAGAAGCAGAAGAAAAATTCAAAGAAGCATCAGAAGCCTATGAAGTTATCAATGATGATCATAAACGACAGATTTATGATCAATTCGGTCACCGAGGACTTGAAGGTGCCGGTCATACAGGCCCCAGCGGGTTTGAGGATATTTTTTCGAGCTTTGGTGATATTTTTGAAGATTTTTTTGGATTTGGTTCAGGAAGCAGTCGTGGTAACAGGGTTAGAAGAGGTTCTGATCTTAGATACAATATGACCATAGATTTCATGGAGGCTGCCTTTGGCACTGAAAAGACAATTTCCATTCCAAAGCTGGATATCTGCGATAGCTGTAAAGGATCAGGATGTGAGGAAGGCACAAGTTCTGAGACATGCCCCCATTGTCATGGAACAGGACAGTTTATTCAGAGCCAGGGTTTTTTCAAGGTAAAAACCACCTGTCCTTATTGCAAGGGCCATGGAAGTATTATCCCCAATCCCTGTAGAAAGTGCCGCGGGGCTGGCAGGGTTGAAATAACGAGAAAGGTTCAGGTGAAGATTCCGGCAGGAGTTGATGTTGGATCAAAACTTAGGCTGACGGGAGAAGGAGAAGCATCTCCTTCTCCTGAAGGGACTTCTGGAGACCTTTATGTGGTAATCAATGTTAAGCCACATAAATTTTTCCAACGGGATAACATGGATATTATCTGCGCCATTGACATTTCATTTATCCAGGCTGCACTTGGAGATGAAATTACCATTCCCACCCTGGTGGGCGAAGAAAAATTTAAAATTCCTAAAGGTACCCAGTATGGGGATGTTTTCAGGCTGAGAGGGGAGGGAATCGCCTCGCTTAGAACGGGCCGCAGAGGTGATCAGATTATCAAGGTTATCATAAAAACACCAACCAAGCTGAATAAAAAACAGATAAAATTACTGGAAGACTTTGACAAGCTTGATTCAAATAAAATCTCAAACAAGCTGAAAAATCTTTTCAAGAATATTTAAGGCAATTCAGGGACAAACCATGTTTGAACTTAAGGTAAAAACTCGTTTTGCAGGTGCCCATCAATTGACAATGGTGGGGCAAAAATGTGAAAATCTGCATGGGCATAACTGGCACATCGAAGTTTGTGTTACTGGGAAAAAATTGAATTCAGCCGGTGTGCTTGCTGATTTTGGTGATATAAAAAAGGCTGTGCGAGAAGTTGTAAAAGGAGAACTGGATCATAAATTTTTAAATGATCTCAAAATGTTTGAAGGTGTACAGCCTACATCAGAGCGCATTGCAGTATATATTGCGCAAAGAGTGCAGGCACTTTTAGATCAGGGTCAGGAAGAAGAGATAAGAGTTTCAAAAGTCATGGCCTGGGAATCGGATGATGCCTGTGCCACTTATTTTCCTGAGTGATGGGGACTTAGCCATTTGTATAATTGTGCCTTCCCTAACCATTCACCATTAATACTTCACCATTAATTTCAATAATCCGTTTAGCCGGAATAATCCCTGTTGCTGCCGCCGATACAATATTCCCTGCCACTCCCGGACCATCCCCTGCCACATACATCCCTTTAATGCTGGTTTCAAGATAGTTGTTTGATTCCACCTGTGTGGCAAAGAATTTTATTTCCGGTGCATAAAGCAGGGTTTCATCGTTGGAGACACCCGGAATAACTGAATTTAAGGATTCCAGGCCTTCCCTCAGGTTTGTCAGAATCCTTTCAGGCAAAGCCATGGCAATATCACCGCAAACTACATTGGTCATGGTCGGTTCAATATACCCTTTGCTGATTCTGTTCCAGGTCGAACGTCTTCCCCGTTTTAAATCTCCAAACCGTTGTAAAATAGCTTTGCCACCGCCAATAATGGTGGCCAGCTTCCCAATGGATTCGCCATAGGCCTGGTTATCTGTTACGGGCTCCGTTAAAACCACCTTTGAAAGAAAGGCAAAGTTTGTGTTTGAAGACTTTTTACCTGAATAGGCATGACCGTTTACGCAGACAAAGTTCTTGTAGTTTTCAAGGGAAATAAATCCGCCCTGATTAGTACAAAAAGTTCTGGTCTGGTCATCATAGGTGGGTGTCTGGATAAAAAAAGTAGGATCATAAATAATATTGCAAAGGTCATCCATGATGTCATTATGTACTTCAACTCTGACCCCCACTTCTATTCCCCTCTGACTCAGATTAATTCCGTGTTTCAGGGCAATGGAAGCCATCCAGTTTGCCCCGATTCTACCAGGTGCAAGAATAACATTGGCAGCCTCATATTTGGCTTTATCCGTTATAACTCCCTGGATGTTACCATCTTTTTCAAGTATATCAATTACAGTCTCCCTTGTTTTTATCTCAAGCCCTTTTGTCTGGATATGCCTGGCCATTCCTGCAATATAGGTTGGCAGGTTGTCTGATCCTAAATGCTTTTGCTTGATCAGCAAAAGGTCAATTCCAAACCGTTTTGCCTCTTTTCGAATTTGTTTTGCCTCTTCCATGTTGGTGGGGAAAACAGGCCCATCCATTTTGAATTTTGTAAAAATCTTTTCTGTTTCATCAATCAGATCCTGGGCAGAACTCAAAGGCATAAATTGAGTTAAGTCTGTTTTTCCAAGCCTGGGAATGAAATTGAGCTTTCCATCGGAATAAAGACCGGCACCGCCGATTCCGGACAGAATATTGCAAGGATCGCACTGGATGCATTCTTGAAGATTATGGTTTGGGCATTTTCTTTTTAAGGGGCTTTTGCCTTTTTCTATTAATAATACATTTAACCTGGAATGTTCCGTTAAATAATAGGCCGCAAAAAGCCCGGCAGGACCACCACCCACGATAATTACATCATATGCCATATATCACCTGAATATTAATGATTAGACTCATATCTTAATAAACCGGTTCTATAATGATAGCAAGCCTCTTTTTTTATATCCAGAGGCAAAGCACAAATACTTGCTAAGAAACCTGTATGTTGTTATACATTGCGTTTGAATGGTATGGATAATATGAAATAAAAGCTTGAGGTTTATAAATTGAGTGAGAAAAACAAGGGCAGATTTATTGTTTTTGAAGGTATTGACGGATCTGGGAAAAGCACTCAGATAAAGAAGATATCAAAGCGGCTGGCAGGTTTTGGTTATAATGTCTATTCGACATTTGAACCCACTGACGGACCTATTGGATCACTCATCCGGCAGATGCTTTCGGGAAAACTTGCCACGGATCAAAGAACCATTGCCTCTCTTTTTGCAGCGGACAGGACAGATCATCTGGTGAATCAAGAAAATGGGATTGGTTTGAAAGTCCACCAGGGTGAGATAGTTTTATGTGACAGGTATTATTTTTCATCCTATGCCTATCATGCCCAACATATCGATATGAAATGGGTGATCCATGCAAATTCCCTGAACGCAGATATTTTAAGGCCTGATGTGACTATTTTTATTGATGTTGATCCGGATCTTTGTTTTGAGAGAATAAAATCAAGCCGAAACAATTTTGATATGTATGAGAAAATTGATGTCATGAAAAAAGTCAGGGCCAATTATTTTCAAGCCTTTGATACATTAAAGGACCTTGAGAAAATCATCATCATTGATGGCAACACCACCATGGAAAGGGTTGAAGACAGGATTTTTAATGAAGTTAAAAAGATTATTAAAGGTGATTCTAAAATCTGACCCTGATAAATGATCGGGAAGATTGCCGGGTTTTTTTCGGGCATTGAATAAGCAAAAGGCAGACAAAAGATATGGGAGCGAAAAAAAGAGTTTGTGTCATTGATGGCCAGGGGGGTGGCATAGGGTCCGCTATTATTAAGAAACTCAAAGAACGGTTTGAAGAGAGAATAGAAATCATAGCTCTTGGAACCAATGCCATTGCAACAGCTCAGATGCTGAAGTCAAAAGCAAATAAAGGGGCTTCCGGCACTAATGCCATTGTTCAGACTGTACAAAAGGCTGATGTCATTATCGGGCCTGTGGGGATCATCATGCCACATGCAATGATGGGAGAGGTCACGCCTCTTATGGCAGAAGCTGTATGTTCTTGTGATGCAAAAAAAATTCTTCTGCCCCTGACCCAGGAAAACCTGGAGATTGTCGGGGTGAGCGGGCTACCCCTGCCTCAACTGGTGGATGAACTTTTGGATAAACATTTATTTTTTTTATAATATTAAGGAGTGATGGTGTAATGTGTGAGGCAAATGCATATTTACTTGAAAATGACGGCAAGCCTGAGGAAACATTGTTGATGGAAGCAGTTGACAGGGTTGAGCCGGATGAAGACGGCATACTTCTTGTCTCTATATTTGGCGAACAAAAATTTATTAAAGGCCATATCCACTCATTATCACTGGTGGATCACAAGATATATATTAAACAGAGTAGTAGTGAGATATGAGTAGTGAGATATGAGTAGTGAGGAATAAAACTGCAGTTTTGTTTTTGTATTCCTCACATCTCACATCTCACATCTCACATCTCACATCTCACATCTCATATCTCATATCTCATATCTCGCAAGTTACCAGCCCAGGGTCAGATAATCGTGTATTGAATTGGCTGCAGCCCTTCCAGCACCCATGGCCAGAATCACAGTTGCAGCTCCCGTTACAATATCTCCACCTGCCCAGACCCCTTTTTTAGATGTTTTTCCGTTTGCAGGATCAGCAACAATATTGCCCCATCTGTTCAGGGCAATATCAGGTGTTGAATTTGTGAGCAGAGGATTGGCATTTGAACCCACGGATACAACCACAAGATCGCAGTCAAACTTGAATTCAGATCCTTCAATGGGTATGGGTCTTCTTCTTCCAGAGGCATCAGGTTCGCCCAGTTCCATTTTCAGGCATTCCATTCCAGTCAGACGGCCATTTTCATCACCAAAAAATTGAGTGGGATTGGTCAGAAGAACAAATTCAATCTTTTCTTCTTCAGCATGGTGAAGTTCTTCCTCTCTTGCAGGCATTTCATCACGGGATCTTCTATAGACTACTTTTACAGATTCAGCTCCTAACCTCATGGCTGTTCTTGCAGAGTCCATGGCAACATTGCCTGCACCTAAGACAACCACATTTTTACCCCTGGCAACGGGGGTGTCATATTCAGGGAAAAGATACCCTTTCATCAGATTGGTACGGGTCAGGTATTCATTTGCCGAATAGATGCCGATCATGTTTTCTCCGGGAAGATTCATGAACATTGGAAGCCCTGCTCCAACTCCAATATATGCAGCATCATAGCCTTCTTCAAACAGCTCATCAATGGTGACGGAAGCTCCGACCACGGAATTGCATTCAATGTTTGCACCCATCTTTTCAAGAGTGGCAACTTCTGATGCAACAATCTCTTTTGGAAGCCTGAATTCAGGGATTCCATAGACCAATACTCCGCCGGGTTTGTGGAATGCTTCAAAAATGGTGACCTCATGCCCTTTAAGTAAAAGGTCACCTGCAACGGTAAGGCCGGACGGACCAGACCCTATTACTGCTACTTTCCTGCCGGTTTTTTTAGCAACACCAGGGGATTCTCCTGAGCCGTTTTTCCGTTCCCAGTCAGCTGCAAATCTTTCAAGATATCCAATGGCAACAGGCTCCCCTTTTTTGCCCACAATGCATTTTTGCTCGCATTGTTCTTCCTGGGGACAGACACGTCCGCAAACGGCTGGAAGCGCATTTGTTTCCCATAATTTTTTTGCAGCGCCTGAAAAGTCATTTTCAGCAATCAGTTTAATAAATTCCGGTATTTTAACGGAAACCGGGCATCCTTCTACACATAGAGGTTTCTTGCATTGAAGGCATCTTGATGCTTCAAGCATGGCCATTTCAGGGGTAAGTCCCAGGGGCACTTCTTCAAAATTTCTTCTTCTAATATCCGGGTCTTGTTCAGGCATTCTTGCCCGGAACACTTTTATCTTTTCCGATTTTTTATCTGCCATTTATTCCTCCCTATAACCAACAGTGATGGTATGTTTTATTGTATTTTGCATTTTTCATAGGCTTCATAACTTTTCTTCTCATCTTCAAGGTAAGAAGCAAGACGTTTGGCCAGTTCATCAAAGTCTACTTTGTGTGCGTCAAATTCAGGGCCATCCACACATGCGAATTTGGTATCATCACCGATGGTCACGCGGCAGCAGCCACACATACCAGTGCCATCCACCATAATGGGGTTTAGACTGACAAGGGTTTTTACATTTTTTTCTTTGGTGATAAGGCTGCAGAATTTCATCATGGGGATAGGGCCTATGGCAACGACAAGGTCAATATTTTCTTTATCCAAAACATCTTTTAATACATTGGTCACAAATCCATGGTGCCCATGAGAACCGTCATCTGTACAGATATGCAGCTTATGGGATGCGGCCTTCATTTTTTCTTCCATGATCAATAGATCATAGCTTCTGGAACCCAATATGGTTATTACTTCATTGCCGGCTGCCTTAAGGGCCCGGGTGATAGGATGAAGAACCGCAATTCCCGTTCCACCACCAACACAGACAACTTTGCCAACTTTTTCAACATGGGTGGGTTTTCCAAGGGGACCTATTAATGCGTAGTATTCATCACCCACCTTTAACTCTTTAAACCGGGCTGTGGATTTTCCAATCACCATATAAATAATTGTAATCGTACCTTTGTCCGGGTTTGTATCTGCCATGGTTAAAGGGATGCGTTCTCCTGTTTCATCTGCCTGAAGTATCACAAATTGACCGGGCTTTGCTTTTCGTGATATGCG
>JACNHV010000194.1:0-17858 GCA_014383445.1 Candidatus Desulfobacula maris
GCGTTTAGCATCGAACAAAAATATCCATCGGATAGGGCGGTTTCAAGCATAAGAGCTGAATAGTTACAATTTTTATTGGATTTAATATGAAAATATTTTTAATTGGTTATCGGTGCACTGGAAAGACCACCATAGGAGGAATCCTTGCCCAATGTCTTAATTTTGATTTCATTGATACTGATCGCCTCATTGAACAACACCTTGAATCAACTATTCTGGAAATCATTGAAAAACAAGGATGGGAAAAATTTCGACAAATAGAAAAACAGACACTTTTGAATACAAAAAAAAAAATAAATACAGTAATTGCCACAGGAGGTGGTATTATTATAGATCATGATAATCAGCAATTTATTAGAAAACATGGATTCTGTGTATGGCTTGACGCAGATATCAAAACAATTATGGACAGATTAAATACTGATAATAAAACAAGGACCTCCAGGCCCCCGCTTACAAATAAAGATTTATTTATAGAAACAAATGAAATCGTAAAAATAAGAAAACCTTTATATAAAAATACCGCCCATATAAGGATTGATGTAAGCTTTCATACACCCGAAGAAATTGTTAATATCATTGACAGGAGATTAAAAGATGTCAGGCAGTAGTTTTGGTAAAGCATTCAATATCACAACCTTTGGAGAATCACACGGCAAGGCAATAGGCGTTGTTATTCAAGGATGTCCTCCAGGTCTTGTGATTGATGAGGATATCATACAAAAGGCTCTTGATAAAAGAAAGCCCGGATCAGGGGTATCCAGTACAAAACGAAATGAACCAGACCATCCCATCATCCTGTCAGGTATATTTAACGGCCAAACCACTGGAACGCCTATTATGATTTTGATAGAAAATAAAGACGCAAAATCAAAATCCTATGACCCTATTGCCTCTGTTTTCAGACCAGGCCATGGTGATTTTACCTATCAGGCCAAATATGGTATCAGAGATTACAGGGGAGGAGGAAGAGCCTCTGCAAGGGAGACAGCTGCAAGGGTGGCAGCAGGTGCAGTGGCGCAACTGGTGCTTGATCGGCAAAACATCAAAATAAATAGCTATACCCTTGAACTTGGCGGTATCCGAGCCCTTAAAATTGATAATATATCTGAAAAAGACAAAAACTATTTGCAATGTCCTGACCCAGATGCAGCCCATAAAATGGAAAAGAAAATCAAAGATGTTAAAAACAAGGGGGATTCTTTAGGTGGCATAGTTCAAATCATAGCATTAAATGTACCCCCAGGTTTAGGAGAGCCTGTTTTTGACAAGCTTGATGCTGATATTGCCAAGGCTTTGATGAGTATAGGAGCTGTCAAGGCAGTTGAAATAGGTGCAGGGATTTGTGCTCCAAAAATGACAGGCTTTGAGAACAATGATCAGATTTTATTGGATGGATTTCAAACAAACCATTCCGGAGGTATTCTGGCAGGGATTTCAAATGGTGATGATATTATTGCAAGGGTTCATGTCAAGCCGATACCTTCGATCCTTAAACCCCAGCAGACGATCGATGAAAAGGGTAGGTTAACTGAAATTTCAACAAAAGGCCGCCATGACATCTGCGCCATTCCAAGAATTAATAAGGTCTGTGAGGCAATGCTGGCAATTGTACTAACAGACCATTTATTACGTCAAAAAATCTTAGGCTGACAAACTTATTTTTTTACAATATCAGATTCAAGTTTATCAGCAATTTCAATTGCTGTGGTTAAAGAATCATTGATCATAAATAATTGAATTTTCAATGTTTTTAAAGAGGCTGCGCTGGCAGAAATCTTTTCTTTGCTTGAAAGCAGTTTTGCAAGTTCCCTGGATTTTTTTGCAAGGCTAGTTAATTTTTCGCTGAAATTTACAATTTCATCTGCCCATTTATCTCTTTCTTCCTTTGAAAGCTCTATATTTGCATTACTAGTTCCATTTATTAGATGGTCTATTTGATAGTCTTCAGGATTTGCAATTATTTCATACATGTGATTTTCCTTTCAAAACAAATTCATATCAACTTTAATTTTTACTATTTAAGAATATTTGATCCATTTGTTTAAGTCAAGGTTTGCCTTGCCAGAACATTATGGATTCACTGCAATAATAAGGGTTACATGTTTAGGCATGGTCAAATTTTCATTTTCCTGTACAGGTTTAAATACAATTAAAAAATAAAAATATTTGTTTTTTAATTGAGCATGTATTCATCATTATGCCTGGTCTAAAAAGAACCGAATTAAATCCCCTTTGGTGTAAAGTATTTTCAATACTGAAAGGTAATAAGTATATTCAGCATCTGAAATTCTCCTTTGAGCCGTGACCAAAAGCGTATTTGCATCCATCATATCAATGCTGTCAGCCATACCATATTTAAACTGCATTTGAACCGCTTTAAAATTCTCCTGGGCAGATTTCAGCTCATCCTGTAAATTCAATAAAGTACTTTTTGCTGTTTGGTAATCCAGAAAAGAAATTTTTGCATCCAGAATAACCTGTTTTTCCTGGAGAATTAATGCATTTTCTGCTTTTCTTTGGTCTGCAAGGGCTTGCCTGATCTGGGCTCTTCTTAATCCACCATCATATAAGGTAAAAACAAGTTCCCCTGTGAAATACAGGTCTTCAGTGTCATAATCCACATCCCTGGGGGTATTGGCATAGTTAATATCTGTCTCTTTGTACCCTGCTTCAAGGGAAAGTGTCGGCCAAAAATCGCTTTTTTCAAACCTAATAGTTTTCCTGGCAATGTCGAGATTCTTTTTTGCTTCTTTTATTTCCGTCCTGTTTTTTAAGGCATAGGTTTGAATATCTTCCAAGGTAGAGTGATACTTTTCAATATCCTCAATATTTCCTTTTTGAAGAGTATAATCCTCCTCAATCTCCACAAGGTTGCGTAAAACTGCCTTGCTTTGCAATACACCATTTTCTGCTTTTACCTTTTCTGTCAAAGATTTGGATAGTTCTGCTTCAGCTCTGTATAAATCTGTTTTGGTTACATTGCCAACGCTTAATTTCTCTTTAACTGCATCCCTGTGGGTGGTAAGCCGATTTACATCTGATTGGGCAATTTCAAGATATCTTTGTGCACTCAAAATATTGTAATAGGCCTGAGACACCTGTAATAAATACTGGGAACGAATGCTTTCAAGGGAAAATTCTTTGCTCTCAATGCTTTTTTTTGTAACATCCAGAGCAATCAATTCTTTTCCATTGAGCGTAAATGACTGTTTCAATTTAACGCCTAGGGTCAGGGTATCCGGCGCTGTGATACCATCATCTTTATACTCTGTCATGCTGCCAAAAGTTGTGGCGCGGGGTATTAAAACAGATAATGCTCTGGCCTTTTCCTGTTGAGCGATATACACATCTTCCTGGGCAATCTTAATTGTCTCACTATGCTTATTGGCAAGTTGTGCCAATTCATAAAGAGAATAGGTTGTTTGACAAAAGGCTGGAATCTGGCTGGAAACAATGGTGAAAATGATGAAAAATAATTGAATTGGCGTTTTATTCATTTGGGACCCTCATTTATTAAAAATCAAAATGCAGTCAACAATATTATCATTTTGTAATTAACGTCAAGTTTACAGAATATTAAATCAAGATTCTTATAAAATATTGCTTCTCAGTATTGTTTTATATCTGCAGAATCTTTTTATTGCAACAATAGATAAATATTCTATTTTGTGATATTAATCTCCAAAAATCATATATACAATTATAATAAAATAAGGAGATTAAGATGACATCCATTCCAAAAACTCAATTTGACAACCTGGCCCTGGTCAGGCAGGGTAAAGTCAGGGATATATTTGACACGGGCGAATCCCTGTTAATGGTTACCACTGACCGGCTTTCTGCTTTTGATGTTGTACTGCCGGATATTATCCCGGATAAGGGGAAAGTTTTAAATCAGATTTCTGTGTTCTGGTTTAAACGAATGGAAAGCATTGTAAAAAATCATATTATCACAACCAATGTAAATGAGTATCCTGAAGAATTTAAACCCTATTCAGATGCTTTGGATAAACGAAGTATGCTGGTAAAAAAAGCTGAACCTCTTACCATTGAGTGCATTGTAAGAGGATATATAACAGGCTCAGGATGGAGTTCTTATCAAAAAGAAGGCCATGTCTGTGGGATAAAATTACCCAAAGGATTGAAAGAATCTGACAAACTTGAACAACCGCTTTTTACACCTTCTACCAAAGCTGAAATCGGTGATCATGATATTAATATCAGTTTTGAAGAGGCAGTAAAATTGATTGGAAAAGAAAAAGCAGAAAAATTAAGAAATTTAAGTCTTGAAATATACAAAAAAGGCGCTGAATATGCCCTGTCAAAAGGCATTATCATTGCCGATACAAAATTTGAATTTGGTATGCTGGAAGGAGAAATTATCCTTATTGATGAGATCCTTACCCCGGACTCTTCCCGATTCTGGCCTTTAAGCGATTACGCACCAGGAAGAAGCCAGAACAGTTTTGATAAGCAATATGTCAGGGACTGGCTGATTGCCTCAGGATGGAATAAAAAAAACCCTGGACCAAAGCTTCCCCAGGAAGTCATTGATAGGACATCCAATACATACAAAGAAATTTATACCCGCCTGACAGAAGAAAATGTCTGATTGTTTGTGCGAAATAAATACAAGTGATATTGATCTGACAGATGAAAGGTATAAGATTTCATTTTCGAACAAAGATATTGGTTTTCTTGCTCGATCTTTTAAGGAAACAGGCCTGATTTACCCTCCCATAGTCAGGCCTTTAAACAATAAATTTGTTATCGTTTCAGGATTTAACAGAATCAGAGCCCATATTTATAATAACCCGGTTCATAATAATGGAATAAAAATACTTGTATATGAAACAAAGTCTGATGTTACAGAATACCAATGCCTTTTAAAATCAATAGGTTCACTTGCTTTTCAAAGGCAGTTAACCCTTGCTGAACTTATCATATGTACAAAACGCCTGGATCAATTTTTGGATAAACAACAGATTGCAGATAAATCACCAGCCATCTTTAACACAGCGCTTGGTCCCAGCTTTGTAGGGGATTTATTAACCATTGGTGCTTTACCTGATCCAGCTTTGGAATTAATACACACGGGTCATCTGTCCTTTAAATCAGCCAAAAGAATTTCTTTTTTTGAAAAAGATACCATAAAGGTTTTTTTAGAAATTTTTTCAAAAATTCATGCATCCCAGAACAAACAACTTGAAATTATACTATATCTAATGGAAATTACCGCCCGAGATGCCATTAAACCAAAAGCGTTTTATATGAATCAAGAAATACAGGATATTCTTTCTGATAAAAAAAAAGAGCCTGGATTAAAAACCAAAGATTTGAGAGCCTATCTTTTTGAACAGAGATTTCCAATAATTTTTAAGACGCGGCAAAGGGTCAAAGAAAAAATCACATCTATTAAGCTTGGAAACAAGATAAAATTTTTGCCCTTGGAAAACCTTGACAGCCAAACCTATTCCATCTCCTTTACAGCCAAAAATTATAAAGAGTTTCTTGCAAATGTTCAGGATCTTAATGCTGGCCTGGAAAACAAAGAATTAAAAGAAATTTTTAACCAATGAAAATCGATACTCTTTTTATTGATAAAGCCATTCCCAAGGATTTAGAAATTGAATATCTGATTTCCCGGCTTGATGCAGATCCTCAAAGGGTAGAAAACACAAAAACTGTCTATGACTTTATTAACGATGCTGAAGATCCAATCTTAAAGGCCAAAAAGACACTTTATATTACTCAAAACAAGGGGGCTGTTATCAAGGCATGCCCTGGAACCAGTTTTTATACCTGTTGTGATTATACCATTCTTCATACTGGTACATTTTGTACCATGGATTGCTCGTATTGCATTCTTCAGGCATATTTTCATCCACCTGTTCTGCAATATTTTGCAGGCCTTCAAACACTTGGCCACAGCCTTGAAAAAACATTCAAAAAAAATAAAATATTTAGAATTGGAACAGGTGAATATACTGACTCCCTTATCTGGGAAAAAGTCAGTCTTCAGCCTAAATTTCTTGTTGAAACATTTGCAAGGCAAAACAATTGTCTTTTGGAGCTCAAGACCAAAACCGTTAATATTGAATCCTTACTTCCCCTTGATCATAATGAAAAGACCGTTATTGCCTGGTCTTTGAACACACCAGACATTATCAGTTCCGAAGAAAAGGGAACAGCTTCCCTCAATGCTCGTCTTGAAGCGGCAAGGCTTGTAGAGTCAAAGGGATACAGACTTGCGTTTCATTTTGACCCCATGGTGATTTATCCGGAATGCGAGATTCAATATAAAAAAGTGGTAAAACAGATTTTTGAATATGTCAGGCCTGAAAGTATTGTATGGATCAGCATTGGTACTTTTCGATTCATGCCCAAATTAAAACAGATAATTGAAAAACGATTCAAACATTCAACCATCCCTTATGGAGAATTTATTCTTGGACTTGATAATAAAATGCGATATTTCAAACCTTTGAGAATAAAAATTTACAAAGAAATTATTTCATGCATAAAAGAATATGACCCAAACCTGATGGTCTATTTTTGCATGGAAGACGAAGAAATCTGGGAAAAATGTATTGAATTTTTCCCCAAAAAAGAAGGGGAGCTTGGACATCTTTTAGATAAAAGTGCAGTAAAATATTGCAGTTTAAATTCTAATTTGTTGTAAACAAGAAGGTTTTATGAAAATTGCCTTAATCGTCAATCCACAAGCTGGTGGGAAAAAAAGTGAACCATTACTGCCCTTGATTGAAAAAAAGCTGTCATTTCATAGCGTTAACCATGATACTTATATTTCTCTTTATCATGAACATAGCCAAAAGATTGCCTCAGAGCTCAAAATAGATCAATATGATGCAATTATTGCCATGGGTGGAGATGGAACAAATTTCCATGTATTAAATGGTCTTCTTTCTGCTTTTAAACCTGAAAAAATCCCACCCCTTGGTATAATTCCCGTTGGGTCAGGAAATTCTTTTGCCATGGATCTGAATTTACTTAACTTTGAAGATGGCATCAGATCTATTGTTCAAAACACTCCAAGATGGATAGATGTCTGCTCTTTTACACAAGATAGAAAAAAAATTTATTTCGTGAACCTGACCGGGTTGGGGTTTGTCACTGATGTAGCAAAAACAGCTCAAAAATTCAAATTTTTCAAAGATTTTTCATATATCATCGGTGTTTTTTACAGAACTTTCAAGCTGAATTTTCATTATATGGAACTTGAAATTGATGGGAAAATGATATCAGGAGAAAATTGTTTTGTTGAATTCTGCAATTCGCGCTTTACTGGTGGAAATATGATGATGGCACCAGATGCAAAAATTGACGATGGTTTCATGGATATTATTATTGCAGGAAAAATATCCCGGACAAGCCTTTTGGCAACCCTGCCAAAAATCTTTAAGGGAACCCATATAAAACACCCTGCCGTAAGATCTTTTAAGGCTAAAAAAGCCACAATCAAAACATGGCCGAATAAAATCCTATTGCCGGATGGTGAAATATTTGGTACCACACCAACCACTATAATGGTACACCCTAAAATGATAAAGTATCTCAAGTGAAAAAAATATTTTCAATCTGGTTGTGGTGTATTGGAAGCCTATTTTTTTTATTCTCATTTTTTATTCTCATTTTCTGCATGTTTTTATTACCCCAAAAAATGACATTTAAAATTGTTAGATTTTTATTTAATATTTTAATCTGGTTAATGGGAATAAAACTTGTGGTAAGCGGAAAAGAATACATTCAGCCGAATAAACCTTACCTTATCATGGGAAACCATCAAAGCCTTTTTGATATTTTTGTTATTCCGGCGGCCATTCCTATATGCTTTGTCGGTGTGGAGGCGGCCTATCATTTTTCTTTGCCTGTGTGGGGATATCTGATCAGTAAATGGGGATGCATACCCATAGAAAGAGACAATCTGCAAAAAGCTGTTTTAAGCCTTGAAACTGCAAAAAAAATACTCTTGTCTGGAATGAACATTGGAATACTGCCTGAAGGACACAGGACGCTCACAGGAAAACTTGGATCCTTTAAAAAAGGACCGTTTTATCTGGCCAAAGACGCCCAAGCAGATATTCTGCCCTTTGGAATAAATGGTCTGTTTAATTATAATCCCAAAGGCAGCGTAATTTTAACCCCTGGAAAGGTAAAAGTAAGTATAGGCAGACCGATTCCCTATAGTAGTTTTAAAGATTTATCTGTAGAAGAATTAAGAAAATTAACCTTTGATAGAATCTGCACTTTAAGCCAGCAATTTTAAGTCTATGATAAAACCAGTTTAAGCCAACAATAAAGCCTGGCAGTTGAGAAAGATTTCCTCAACTGCCAGGCTTTGATTTGTCAATTATAGGGCAGGTTATTTATTTGTTCTCTTCTTTTTCAGCATTTACCCGGTCAATGACTTTTTTTGCCAGATCCCCTGGGATTTCATCATATTGGGCAAATTCCATGGTAAAGGTTCCCCTTCCACCTGTCATAGAACTTAAATCAGGGGCATACCGCAGTATTTCAGCCATGGGAACCAGGGCATTGATGATCTGTTTATCGTCTTCGGAATCCATCCCAAGAACCCTGCCGCGCCGTGAATTTAAGTCCCCCATAATATCTCCTGTACTTTCATCTGGAACTTTTACAGCAATCTTCATGACAGGTTCAAGTAACACAGCTTTTGCATCTACAGCAGCTTTTTTAAAAGCAAGACTTCCTGCCATTTTAAATGCCATTTCAGAGGAGTCAACAGAATGATAAGATCCAAAATCAACTGTTACCCTGAAATCCACACAGGGAAATCCTGCCAGAATACCTGATTTGGATGCCTCCCTGACCCCTGCCTCAACTGCCGGGATATAGTTTTTTGGGATAACCCCGCCAACAATTTTATCAACAAACTCAAATCCTGAACCTTTGGGAAGGGGTTCAAGAACAATCCAGCAGTCACCATACTGACCATGTCCGCCAGATTGTTTTTTATGTTTCCCCTGAACACGTATTTTTTTCTTAAAGGTTTCTCGATAAGCTACTTTTGGTGTCTCAATATCCATTCCCACATTGAATTTTCTCTGAATTTTTTCAGCGGTCACCTCAATATGGACCAGCCCTCTGCCAGAGAGAACAGTCTGTTTGGTTTCTTCATTTCTGTTCAGTTGAAGTCCTGTATCTTCTTCAAGAATTTTTCTGACAGCTTCATGAATTTTATCTTCATCATTTTTTGCTTTGGGCGAAATGGCAAAGGAGATGACAGGCGGCATGGGCTTGGGTGCTGGAATCTGGATGTCTTTTCCGCCTGTCAAAGTATCACCGGTCAGCGTACTTTTGAGTTTTGCTACAGCAACAATAGATCCTGGAAGGGCACTGGTAATAGTTTTTTGCTCCTTCCCTGCAATCTCAAGAAGCTGGGAAAATCTTTCTTTTATATCCTTTGTTGTATTAACAATATTGCCTTCTTTTCCAAGGGTTCCTGAAATCACCCTAAACAAGGAAAGTCTGCCAGCATATGGATCAACGATCGTGTTAAAAACAAGTCCACAAAATTCTGCATCAAGATCAGGAGCAATAATAACGTCCTCACCTTTGGCATCTTTTGCAGTCCAGTCTCCACGGTCAAGGGGAGATGGCATATAATCATTGATAATATCAGAAACCATATCAATACCAATCATTTTTGTGGCAGAACAGCAAATGGCAGGATAAAACTGTGCATCCAGAATACCCTGTCGGAATGTTGCTTTGAGTTCATTTTCAGTAATTTCTTCTCCTTCTAAATATTTTTCAAGAAGGTCATCATTGAGTTCGGCCACATTTTCAATAAATTCTTCTTTTGCCATTTCAATATCATCCAACATATCAGAAGGAACATCTATTTTGCTTGGTTTTCCGTCGGCATCAAATTCAAAAGCCGTGCCTGAAATAATATTTACAAACCCTTTAAAATCATTTTCAGAACCAATCGGGTAACAAATGGGAAGCACCTTTTTTTTAAGTGCTGTTTTGCAGGCCTCAATGCAGGTTGAAAAATCTGCTCTTTCACGGTCCAGCTTATTGACAATGACAAATCCTGGTAAATTATATTCCAATGCACTGGCTGCAGCTTCTTCGGTCATGGCAGAAGGACCTCCAACTCCGTCAATAACAAATGCCATGCAGTCTGCAACAGGAAAACATGTTTTAGCAGCAGAGAAAAAATTCTGATCACCAGGAGTATCCAACAACGTAATTGTATGTTTATTATGTGTATACTTAATAAAAGATGTATTGATACTCTGCTGTTTCCTGGTTTCTTCAGGCTGAAAATCCATTACGGTATTTCCTTCTTCAACCTTTCCAAGCCGGTTGGTAACACCGGCTTTAAATAGCATAGCCTCAGCAAGAGTTGTCTTGCCCGCACCTCCATGCCCAGCCAGAGCCACATTTCTCATGGTTTTGATTTCTTCGCTCATTACTGCTCCTTATAAACAATTAATAAAAAGTTATATTTAAATAATCGAATTTAAATAAAATTAATAGTGTTAATTTAAATTTTCTTTAAAATTTAAGTATATAATGTATTCTTTATTTCCTTTAGGACCTGAAATAGGGGAGGGGACAACCTGATTTACCAGATATCCACGCTCTTTAAAAAACATTTTCAAGTCTTTGAACACTAATTTTCTAATTTCAGGATCCTTTACAACACCCCCCTTGCCAACATTTTGTTTTCCTGCTTCAAATTGAGGTTTAATCAACGCCAGAATCCGCGTATCATCTCTCATAAATTTTTCAGCAGCCGGTATAACGATCTTTAAAGAGATAAAAGAGGTATCTGCTACAACTATATCCATTTTTTCATTAATTACTTCATAGGGCAATTGTCGAATATTGGTCCTTTCAATAACCTTTACCCTCACGTCCTGCCTTAAAGTCCAGTCAAACTGCCCATATCCTACATCAACCGCATATACTTTAGCGGCCCCATATTGAAGCAGACAATCAGTAAACCCACCGGTTGAAGCACCAATATCAAGGCATGTCAACCCCTTTACCGATACTGGAATATTTTTTAATGCAGCTTCAAGCTTGAGTCCCCCTCGACTGACAAATGGATTATCATCCTGTTTTACAATGACAGCGGCATCATCGGCAATCAATGTTCCAGGTTTGTCAACAGGGTAATCATTCACCAATACTTTGCCTGCCATAATGAGCGCTTTTGCCCGGTGACGTGATTTTACCAAACCCTTATCAACGACAAAGGCATCAAGTCGGATTTTATTTTTCAAGCCTTTATTCAATTGTTTTGCCATGTAAGTCTATAGCTGCCGTTACAATTGCATCGCTGTCTATTTCATAATCTTTTCTTAAAATATTCTGGGGGCCATGCTCGACAAATATATTTTTAATACCAATCCTTTTCAGAAAAAATCCTGTCACGCCTTTATCTGCTAACATCTCCAGAACGGCAGATCCAAATCCGCCATCAAGAACATGCTCTTCAACGATGATAATTTTTTTAATTTTTATTGATAATTCAACAATCAGATCTGAATCAAGAGGCTTTACAAATCTTGCATTGATGATCGTTGCAAAAATACCCTGTTCCTTAAGACATGTATTTGCCTTTATGGCCTCAGCAACAGAATTTCCTATGGCAATAATTAATAGATCATCACCTTGATTTATTACTTGAGCTTTTCCAATTTCCAAAGGTTCTGGATTCTCATCAATTTGAACTCCAACTCCAAGATCCCTTGAATATCTTAAAGCTATAGGCCCGTCATGCTGGATGGCCGTAACAAGCATTCTTGCCAGTTCATTTTCATCCTTTGGTGCCATAATTGTCATGTTTGGCATACAGCGAAGATATGAAAAATCAAAAAGGCCATGATGCGTGGGCCCGTCCTCTCCTACAATACCGCCCCTGTCAATGGCAAATACAACGGGATGGGCATCAATACAAACATCGTGAAGGATCTGATCAAAGGCTCTTTGCAAAAAGGTGGAGTAAATGGCAACAACGGGTTTTAAGCCTTTGGATGCAAGTCCCGCAGAAAAAGTGACAGCATGCTGTTCTGCAATACCAACATCAAAAAACCTTTCTGGATAAAGTTTTGCAAATTCTATTAATCCAGTTCCCTCTGGCATGGCAGCCGTCACTGCAACAATTTTTTCATTGGTTTTGGCAAGTTTGACCATTTGAGAGCCAAACACCTGGGTATACGTTGGAATCCCATTAGGTTTCTTATTACTCTTTCCTGTATCAACGGCAAATGATCCCACACCATGAAAATAGATTGGATTTTTTTCTGCAGGTTCATATCCTTTTCCTTTTACAGTTGTAACATGCAAAAGAATCGGATCTTTTGGATTTTTAATGTTTTTCAGAATATCGATCAAATGGTCTAAATTATGCCCGTCAATGGGTCCGAAATAGTCGAAATTAAAGGCTTCAAATAACATACCCGGTGTAACAAATGTTTTAAAGGATTCTTCAGACCTTTTTGCAATATTATAAATATCATGACCAATTTTAGGCAAAGATTTTAAAAACACACCAAATCGATTTCTCATGGACTGAAGATATTTAGCGGAAAAAGTCCGGCTTAATAAAGAGGACAGGGCACCCACATTGGCTGATATAGACATGTCGTTATCATTTAAAATAACAATAAGGTTTTGTTTCGAATCCCCGGTCTGGTTCAATCCTTCAAAGGCCAGTCCCGCAGTCAGGGAACCGTCTCCGATAACAGAAATAACATCAGACATATCATTATTTAAATATTTAGCATAACAGATCCCAAGGCCGGCGGAAATAGAGGTCGAGGAATGCCCGACAGTGAACCCGTCATAGGGACTCTCCTTAATTTTTGAAAATCCTGAGATACCCTTATACTGACGAAGGCTGTCAAAGTCGTCATTTCTTTTGGTTATTAATTTATGGGCATAAGACTGATGTCCGACATCCCATATCAATGTATCCTTTGGCAGGTCAAAAACATAATGGATAGCAAGTGTCAACTCTACCGCACCCAGACTTGAGGCAAGATGTCCGCCGTTTTTAGATACTACATCAACGATCCTTTCACGAATTTCACAGGCCAAAAGTTTCAACTCTTTTATAGAAAGCTCTTTAATATTTTTTGATGTATTTATTTGTTCAAGAAGGTTCAAAATTTATCAACCTTTATTATTTAATGGTCTCTGTTAATAATATAGTTAGCAATCGCTCTTAAAGGTGTTGCTTTTTCATCGAATTCCCAAATAGCTTCAATGGCTGTATCAATAAGATTTTTTGCATATTTTTTTGATGCATCAAGGCCAATAATTGCTGGAAACGTCATTTTTTCATTTAATGTATCAGATCCGGCAGCTTTTCCCATTATTTGTGGATCACCTTCAATATTCAAAATATCGTCCACGACCTGAAATGCCAGGCCGATTTTATCTGCATAAATAATCAGTTTGTCAATGGTTCTTAAATCAGATCCGACACTTAAGGCACCAGCCTCAACACTGACTGTGATCATTTTGCCTGTTTTAAGTGCATGTATTTTTTTAAGATGGTCTACTAAAGCGTTATTTTGTTTTGATTGAAAAGACTGCATATCCAGCATTTGTCCTTGAACCATTCCTTGAATACCGGCTGCCTGTGAGATTTTTGAAATCAATTTAATCCTTGTTTCATAGTCAGGATATATATCAAAAACCTGTTCCGGATTAGAAATGACATTAAATGCGTGTGTCAATAAAGCGTCTCCTGCCAGGATGGCAGTGGGCTCAGAAAATTTCTTGTGGCAGGTTGGCAATCCGCGCCGCAAATCATCATTATCCATGGCCGGCAAATCATCATGAATCAAGGAATAGGTATGGATCATTTCAATGGCACAGCAGGCGGGCAGGGCGATTAAAAAATCTTTTCCACAAGCATGGGCAGCAGCCATTGACAGTATGGGCCGCAATCTTTTTCCTCCGGCCATAAGAGAATGGTCCATGGCCATAATCAGTTCATGTCTTTTATCATACTGATGAAGAATCAATTTCAGATACTGGTTAACAAGGGCTTGTTTTTCTGTTAAATATTGTGGCAAATTAAAATTCATATTATTCATTTTCAAATGGTAGTTCTTTCACTCTCCCATCATTGTCTTTTGTAATCAAAGATATTCTTTTCTCGGTTTTATCCAAAAGATCAAGGCAATATTTAGATTGTTTCATCCCTGATTCATATTTTTTGACTGCATCTTCAAGACAAAGATCCCCAGACTCCATTTGTCTTACAATCTCTTCAAGCTCTTTTAAAACTGCTTCAAATGTTTTTTTAACCATTTATTTTTTCCACCCTTGTAATCAATCGTCCTTTTGAAAAGACAACCTCTATTAGATCATTTATTTTTACATCCCTTGAATTTATAATCACTGTCTTATCTGAAACAAATCTTGAAATACTGTATCCTCTTTTCAAAACTGCTTCAGGATTCAGCTCCTGCAATTTGGACTTAAGTTCTAAATGAATTGTTTTTATCTCCTGAAGTTTTTTTTGAAAATTATGTGTTAAAGATTTAGAAAGTGTTTTTACGTATTGTCGGTGATCAGAAATCTTTTTCACAGGCTTTCTTGTGTAAAGGACTTCTGACAACCAAAGACATTTTTCCTTATTATATTGTACATAATTTTTCATCATGTTTATTAATCTTGCTTCATACTCTTCAAGCTTGAATCTAAAATCATAAACAACTATCTCAGGACTTTTTAATCTTGTACTTAAAAGAATAATAGTCTGGTTAAGTGTTTGAATTTTCTTTTTTAAAGATCTATTTAGGCTTTCCTGTAATTCTGAAATTCTTTTAACCAGATAATTTTTATCCGGCAGAGCAAGCTCTGCTGCAGCCGAGGGTGTTGGTGCTCTGAGATCGGCAACAAAATCTGCTATGGTAAAATCTGTCTCATGACCAACTCCAGTAATAATGGGTATAGTTGATTTAAAAATAGCTTTTGCCACTATCTCTGAGTTAAATGCGCTAAGATCTTCCAAAGAACCGCCACCCCGGGCAAGTATAATTAAATCAGATTTTAAAAGTTGATTAACAAGGTTTATGGCATCACTAATCTCATTTTCCGATCCATGTCCCTGAACTTTAACCGACAGTATTTCAAGACAGCAATTTGGAAATCGTCTTTTGGCAACATTTATAATATCTTGTACAGCAGCACCGGTCCCTGAAGAAATAACACTGATTATAGAAGGTAAAAAAGGGATTGGTTTTTTGTGAGATTCATCAAAAAAACCTTTATCAGATAATTTTTTTTTAAGCTGTTCAAAAGCCACTTGCATTGAACCTGCACCTTCCGGCTCCAAATGTTCGAAAATGAGCTGGTAAGATCCTCTTGGTTCGTATAAGGACAGCCTTGCCATCCCGACAATTTTCATCCCATTTTCAGGCTCAAATTTTAATTTACGTTTTTGATTTTTAAACATCACTGCGCTGATAACTGCCTGTTGGTCTTTTAATGTAAAATAAGAATGGCCCGAAGCAGGAACGCTATAGTTGGAAATTTCACCGGTCACCCAGATAAAGGGATAGGTTTCTTCTAAAAGAAATTTAATTTCCTTTGTTAATTTAGAAACAGTGTAAATATGTTTAATTATTTTTTCTGTCATTATTATCCATTACGTGAGCAATCCCCACAAAATTAATAAATATAAAACAAAGGCGATATTTTAACAATAAAATTTTTTTAAAAAGTTTCGGGCAGCAAATAAACTTTGAAAAATATTTTTGGTAGGAATTTATATATTTTCCTAGGGTCTGATAATATATATTATGTAAACTTTCTAAAATATAGTCTAAAACCGGGTAATAATCAACACATAACTAAATTGTAATCTTGTAATTTCCCCCTTTCGTGTTATATTAAGCAAAAAAAATAACCTATTTGGAGGAAAACAAAATGGAATCAGCATCATCTTTTTCACAAAATGCAATACTTGTAAAAACAAATTCATTTATTCGAAGTGTTTATAATTGGATGGCTATTGCGTTATCTCTTACCGGCCTGACCGCCTACTATGTCTCTCACAATGAGACCATGAGCCAACTCATTTATGGAACCCCAGGCTTAATGATGGTATTGATCTTTGCAACCCTTGGATTTGTCTTTTTTTTAAGCGCAAGGATTCAAAAAATTAAAGCTACTACAGCTACAGCTTTGTTTACTATTTATTCAATCTTAAACGGAATTACGCTATCCTTTATTTTTATGGTTTATACTTCCACTTCCATTGTATCTACATTTATGATTTGTTCTGTAACATTTCTTTGCTGCAGTGTTTATGGAATGGTTACCAAAAAAGATCTGACCTCCCTTGGCGGATTCATGTTCATGGGTCTTATTGGAATCGTTATCGCTTCTGTCGTAAATATATTTTTACAGAGTTCTGGTATGCAGATGATCATTTCCTATATAGGCGTGGTGGTATTCATCGGCCTTACAGCCTACGATACCCAAAAACTGAAAACCATGGCAGTCACCCTTCCCAATAACGCAACGGGCGCAATGGTTCGAAAAGGAGCCTTAATGGGTGCGCTTACCCTATATCTTGACTTTATTAATCTTTTTATCATGATGCTTCATATTTTTGGCGGCCGCAAAAGCTAAAAAGTGAAACAGATGATTTTCGGTCGGACACTAAATATATGTGAGGGATAGTGGTATTTACCCTATCCCTTACAAATCATCTTTTATAACAGCTTTGATACTGTCACAAATAGAAATACAATATCGATTGATCAAACCCTGATCAGGACCTTCCACCATCACACGGAGCAAGGGTTGAGTTCCGGAATAACGGATCAACACCCGGCCCTTGCCATCAAGTTTATGCTCAACAGCTTTGATTGTGTCTACAATCAATTTATTTTCCATTAAATCCGGGCACGATTTCCGTACCTCCACATTTTTCAGCACCTGGGGATAGACCGTCATGACATCAGCAAGGCTGGATAAAGACTCTTTTGTTTCTATCATTACCTCAAGCAGTTTTAATGCTGAAAGCATGCCATCTCCAGTTGTATGTACATCTAAAAAAATAATGTGTCCGGAATTCTCACCACCTATGACAGCTCCGGATTTTTTCATTTGCTCGAGAACTTTTCGATCTCCTACGTCAGATTTAATATGTTGAATCCCTGCATTATCAAGCATCTTACTTAAACCAATATTACTCATAATTGTGCTTACAACTATATTTTTATTTAATTTCCCTCTTTGGTTTGCAAATTTTGCACAGATAGCCAGAATCCCGTCCCCTGTAATCTCGTTACCTTTTTCATCAACAGCAATCAACCTGTCCGCATCCCCATCAAAAGCAATGCCAATATCTGCTTTGTCCAGGAGTACCCTTCTTTGCAATTCATTTGTATGCTGTGATCCGCATGCCTTATTGATATTTTTTCCATCAGGATAATCAAATAAAAATTGAGCATCAAACAATGTATCATTAAACACCATATGACTGATTTTTGACGCCGCCCCATTTGAGCAGTCAATAATTAGTTTTAATTTTTTATTAGGTTTCCTTAAAGGAAACTTTGTCAGCAAAAAATCTGAGTACTTTTTCAAACTATCTGAAATAACTGCTATTTTACCGATTTTTCTCTGTGGAACATTATCTGAATTAAGAATATAATCTTCAATCTTTTCTTCCTGCTCATCGGAAAGTTTTTCACCACCCGCCTTAAAAATCTTTATTCCATTATCCTGATAAGGGTTATGGGAGGCAGATATAACAATTCCGGCACCGGCATTTTTAACAATAGAACATAGATATGCCACCCCGGGTGTTGGTATGACACCGG
>JACNHV010000194.1:18108-28718 GCA_014383445.1 Candidatus Desulfobacula maris
CATCTGTCCCAAAAAGAATTCCCATTCATCATTCCTGTTAGATTAATAATTTATTTATTATTTTTTGTTCGATATTAAACAACCATTGAATACCCTTTTCACATTCATCAATTTCCAGGTTTTGAATAACCCTTATATATTTTTTTCCAGTTAGTTCTAATTTTTTTTCGACTATACGAATAAATTTTTCACCTTCTTTATTTAAATTACTTTTTTCATTTTCTGTTTTAAAAATTTTTTCAGCCAGTTTAAATTTATCAATTGCTTTTTCGTGAATTAAAATGGCTGTTGATTTTTTATCCTTTGTTTTTGAAAATAAAATTTCTTTTGACAGATTTAATTTTTCACAAAAAATTTTTAATCGATAAATTCTTTCTTTAATGCAAAGATCCAGATTATCCTGCATGCCTTTGATTAAACCTCGAGAAAAATCATCATACGCAAAAAGGGACCGTATGTGTTTATACCAAGCTTGTAAGGAAATAAGGCCAGCTATATAATAAATGTTGTTATTGAAAATATGAGGTACATTTTTATAAACATAAAATTGTCTTGGAAGGGACAAATCCTTGAAACTGCCTCCAAATAAAACCCGGTCATTGTTTAATTCATTTTTCCGGGTAATGGATCCAGCCGCTGTAATGCAGCCATATCCTATCCTGACAGGTCCCACAAGGCCGCCCTGCCCCCCTAAAAAAATCGGTTTGGACTTCAACATCACACCCTGATGAACATTTCCCATCATGGAGGGTGTGGCCTTATCCTGGTTTGGTGTATAATTAAAATGAATAAAGGAAGAGCCAACCTCAGAATGATCTTTACGACTTGTGCCTCCAGCCATAAAACAATCGCAAAAATTAATCAGGCTGCCCAGTGTTACAAAAGGGAATAAAATCGTCTGTTTGAGTCCCACTGTATGGGCTGCATTAGATTCTTCTTCAAATATGGTGCCTTCTCTTACCTGGGCTCCGGAACCAAACGAATTATCACCGGCAAAAACCGCTTCCTTAAAAAAACCGCCCTTTAATTTTGTATTTTCACCAAGCAAAGTATTCTCAAGACTTACCGGTGCTTCATATCCGATTTGTGATCCCCTCATAATCAGAGACTTTTCTCCCATGATTTTGGACCCTGTATAAATCGTAACATTTTCACCTGAGATTCTGTCAGGGTTGACATCTTCCGAAATATATACTGAGTCAGGGTTAGGGATTCTGACCCCTTTTTTTATAAGCACTTTAATAATATTATTTTCCATAAAGATATAAATAATTGTCTATGAGTTAAATTGTCAAGATATTTTCTTAATCAGGCCTTGACCGGAATAATGGGTTTACGTATGATAGTCAAAGCTTTCCGGCAATTTTTATTTCAATGGGAGATGAACCATGGGTCAGAAAATATTCAACTTTATCAATCATAAGGCCTATCAAAAGTTAAAACCTCTTTCAAAATCCTTTAAGGACAAAAACCATCATTTAAAAAATCTGATTCAAACTAAAAACAGATTTAAAGATTTTTCAATTCAAAAGCATGGATTTTTCTATGATTTTTCAAAACAACGATTAGATAAACCCATTTTAAAAGAATTATTTGAGCTTGCCAGACAAGCAGGAGCAAAAGAAACCTTTTCTCAAATGGTTTCCGGTAAAATTGTCAATACAACGGAAAATAGATCGGCTCTTCACACGGCTGCAAGAGATTTTACCCAGGATCAGATTTTAGTAAATGATATGGATGTAATTTTTGAAATTAACAAGGTGAACAAAGAAATTAAAAATTTTACTGAAAAGATCCACAACAAAAAAATAAAAGGGACTACAGGAAAATCTTTTACTGATGCCGTTGTTATTGGCATTGGAGGTTCTTATCTTGGATGTGAGTTTGTTTATACGGCACTGAAACATGGTATTGAACCCCTTATTGATCTTCATTTTTTGCCCAACGTGGATATTGACAATTTTGGACAGATCATAAAAACCATAAATCCTGAAACCTGTCTTTGGATCATTATTTCAAAATCCTATACCACAATAGAAACCATGGCCAACCTTAACCAGGCGCTCTTGTTTTTAAAGAGCAACAATCTTGATCCTGCAAACCATCTTGTGACAGTGACGGCCAAAGGCAGCCCTGGTAATGATTCCTCAGGGTCAGGCCTAGGTTCTTTTCATATGTTTGATTTTATTGGGGGAAGATATTCTGTGACCTCAGCCGTTGGAGGACTTCCTTTAAGTCTTGCCTTTGGCTTTGATACTTTTCACCGGTTTTTAAAAGGCTGCCATACAATGGATTTACATGCCTTGAATGCCCCTGAAGAAAACAACATTCCTTTGATAGCAGCTTTAATCAATATCTGGAATTCCAATTTTCTAGATTATCCTGCCCTGGCGATTATTCCCTATTGCACAGCCCTTTCCAATCTTTGCCCCCATGTGCAACAATTATATATGGAAAGTCTTGGCAAAGGGGTCACATCTGACGGTAAAATTACAAACCATAGAACCGGGGTAATCATTTTTGGTGAACCTGGAACAAATGCCCAGCATTCATTTTTTCAACTTGCCCATCAGGGCAGTCCATTTCCCATTGAGTTTATTGGTGTGGCAACCCCAGTTTACAATAAAACCCAGGCAAGATCAAAAGGTGTTTATAATCATCAGGAATTATGGGCCAATATGATTGCCCAGGCCAAGGGCCTTGCAATGGGAAAGAATGATGATAATAAGGCAAAAAAATTTACAGGAAACAGGCCGTCTTCCACCATTGTCATAAATGACCTGACACCTGAGAGCATTGGGATGCTGCTGGCTTTTTATGAAGCACGGACTGTATACGAGGGATTTATTTTAGGTTTAAACCCTTTTGATCAATTCGGTGTTGAATTGGGAAAAGTGCTTGCCACCGATATCAGGGATCAAATAAAAAGAAAAAATATTGATGAAAATTATGATTTCATCTCCCTTGATACTGCAACAAAATTTTATCTTGATATCCTTTTTAAAGGATCATTATAAAAATTTATAAATTATACTTCCCCAGGTAAGGCCGGCCCCAAGACCAGTAAAAAGAACGACATCGCCGGATTTGCCAATTCGTCCCTGTTCCATTGCTTCATGAAGGGCAATGGGGATACTTGCAGCTGTGGTATTTCCATATTTTTGAATATTATGAAATATTTTATGATCATCTAATTTTAAAAATTGTCCAAGGGCCTGATTAATTCTCATATTTGCCTGGTGCGGAATAATCAGATCAATTTCATCAAGACCGATCTGTGCTTTTTCAAGAGATTCCTTTATTACCTTAGGAAGCAACCTTACCGCTTTTTTAAATATGGCCGGACCATCCATGACAGGAAAATATCTTGGATCATCATGGGGTATATCTGCCGGAAATCGACATGGAAGTCTTGAGGCAGGCAGTTCAGTCATTAAAGCGGAAGCCAAATTGCCATCTGCATGAAGAGCTGAGGACAGCACGCCTGCATCTTTGTTTGTTTCAACGCCTTCTATGCACAAGGCCGCTGCCCCGTCACCAAATATAACAGTAATATCCCGCCCCCTGGTTGTTTTATCAAGGCCGGAGGAATGGACCTCTCCACCCACCAGAAGAATTTTGCTGGCAAGGCCTGATTTTATGTAGGCATCTGCAGTAGCAAGACCATAAAGAAATCCCGTGCATTGCTGCCGTATATCCAGCGCAGGCGTTGAATCAAGTCCCAGCTTTGCCTGTAGCAGACACCCAGACCCTGGAAACATAATATCCGGGCTAAGGGTTGCAAATATTATAAAATCAAGATCCTTTGCCGTCCAGCCAGCATTTTCCAAAGCGATTTTGGAAGCCTCAAACCCCAGGTCGGATGCACCGGTAGCCCCATCGATCCAATGTCTTTGCTCAATACCAGTCCTTTGTTTTATCCACTCATCAGAAGTGTCTATCATTTTTTCAAGGTCATGGTTGGTAATAACATTGTGTGGTACAAACATCCCAGTACTTTTTATGATGCTTTTCTTCATTGAGCTTTCCTTGTCCATAAATTATCATATTGATAAATTTTCAATCCTCTATACAATGCACGCCTTATAGTAAAAATTTATGATTTTGGCAAGAACCTTAAATTAACATTTGTTATGTCATGGGGATAGTCGGAGTTTTTAAATCCAATGGCTATTGATAAAACGCTTCACTCTTTTCAATTTCCTTTTATGATGTTCATTTGTTTGATTTTGGGACTTATTGCCTATTTTAATGAGGGCATAGATAAAAGAACCGGTTATTTTTTTATAGGCCTGTTTATCATCTATATACTGATTTCCTATTTTAAAGGGTAAAATATTCCTGAATTTTTATTTTTTTCCCTTGCATGGTTAAACGATTCTATTATATGGAGTATAGGTATAAAAACTTTCCTTGCTAATTTAATAGGGGATATAAATGGATAGCCCGAACAAACTTCTGATAGTTGATGACAATGAAGATATTCTTTCAACGTTTTATGAATTTTTTAATTCATTAGGCTATGAAGTAAAAACCGCAAGGGATGGCTTTGCCGCCTTAAAATTATTAAAAAATAAATCCATTTTTTTTGATTGCCTGATTACAGACCTTGTTATGCCTAATATCAGTGGAGTCGGGCTCATTTCCATTGCAAAAAAAGAATACCCACATCTTAAAATTATTGCCATGACAGGATATGGGGGTCAACCAGGTGCTTTGGCTTCAGAAGCAAAAGCTGATTTTGTTTTTTTTAAACCTGTTGACCTGTTGAAAATTGAGAATAAAGTTTCTGAACTGATTAACCAAAAGAACGATAAACAATAGAATTATAATAAAACTATGACTACTACACCTTTAATCGGAGTCAGCAAATCAATCTTAAAAATAAAAGAATTGATCCACCATGTGGCCAATACCTGTTTAAATGTATTGATAACCGGAGCAACCGGTGTGGGTAAGGAAGTCGTTGCTCAAAATCTTTATGCTGAATCTGCCAGATCTACACAAAACTTTGTAAAAATTAATTGTGCGGCACTGCCGGAAACACTTCTTGAAAGTGAACTTTACGGCTATGAAAAAGGTGCTTTCACAGGAGCCCATAAAAAACGCCCCGGCAAATTTCAGACAGCAGATAAAGGGGTTCTATTTCTTGATGAAATCGGTGACATGCCCATGGCATTGCAATCTAAAATGCTTCATGTGCTTCAAAGCGGTGAATTTTCTCCGCTTGGATCTGACCAGGAATATAAAACCGATGTATGGGTGATTGCGGCAACCAATCACAATCTTGAAGAAAGCATGAAACAAAAAATGTTCCGGGAAGATCTGTTTTATCGCCTGAACATTATTAAAATTGATATTCCGCCTTTAAGGAAAAGAAAAGAAGACATCCCTTCTCTTATTGAATATTATTTCAGACTCTATAAATCAGAATATCCGGATAATCAGGGAACCAGACCGGATTCAGACATCCTTACAAAGCTGTGCAATTATTCATGGCCTGGAAATGTTCGTCAGCTTCAAAATTGCATTAAAAAACAAATGATTTTAAATTCCTGGGAAAAAATATTTGAGGAGCTTACACAAGAACATCCGGAAATTGCCCCTCCTATCCTTAAGGAGAACCAACAGAATGGAACCCAGGTTTATATCAACCAAGAATTTTCAAATGCTCGCACAAGCATTATTTCTGAATTTGTTGACTTGTCCACAAGTTCAGACAAGTTGTTTGAAGATCTTTCCTTAAAAAAAATCAAAAAAATGGCTTCAGACAAGGTAGAAAAAGAAGTCATTGCCTTTGTCTTGGAAAAAGTTGGCTGGAATAGATCCCGCGCGTCAAAAATACTTAAAATCTCTTATAAAACCCTTCTTTACAAGATGAACGAATTTAAGGTTCTTCCGCCTGCATAACAGCAATTAATTTTTGAGCGAGCCCTAAATTATTATCCTTTACTTAATCAATATTATTAAATATAGATAAAGCTTGTATTGTGTTTTAAAAGTATATTCAATGGTACTTTTAAACAATAAATAAATATTTTAAAGGAGGTAACATGAAAAAGATTGCTTGTTTAGTTATTGTGGCCTTTGCCTTTGGCATGATGTTTTCAACATCAGCCTTTAGTGCAAGAGAAACGATTATTAAAATTGGGATCAATGCCCCTATGACAGGAGACATCCCAAAGGTTGGTGAAGGTTCCAAATATGCTGCAATGTTATGGCTTGAAGACATTGAAAAAGCAGGGGGACTTGAAGTTGGCGGGAAAAAATATAAAGTTGAACTCGTTATTGAAGATAATGAGTCCAAAGCAGAATCAGCTGTAAAAGCAAATACCAAAATGATCTCCCAGGATGATGTTCTTGCCATTGTTGGCCCTCAGTCTTCAAAACAGGCAATTCCTGCCGGTGAAGTCGCCAATAAATATAAAACAGTTATGATCAGCCCCTGGTCCACCAATCCGAGCACAACACTTGACAGACCATATGTATTTCGTGGTTGTTTTCTTGATCCTTTCCAGGGACCTGTTGTAGCAAACTTTATTACCGATGAATTCGGGTTTACAAAAGCGGCTGTTCTTTATGATGTTGCCTCTGACTACCCAAAAGGACTGGCTGAAGTATTTAAAGAAGCATGGGAGAAAAAACATGGTCCAGGATCTATTGTTGCTTATCAAAGCTTTACAACAAAAGATACCGACTTTTCTTCTCAGCTCACCCAAATTGTCAAATCTGGTGCTCAGGTTCTTTTTACCCCGCAATATTATAACGAAATTCCCCTGATCGTACGTCAGGCAAAAGATCTTGGATGGAAAGGCCCTATTGTGGGATCTGATTCCTGGGGATCTGCTGAACTCGTTGACCTTTGCGGTGAAGCATGTTACGGACTTTTCTTTTCAACTCACTATGCTGCCGCAGGTGCTAAAGGCGCAACAAAAGCATTTATCGACAGATATAATACTGCTTACGGATATGTTCCAGATGACGTTGCAGCACTTACATGGGACGCACTTCTTCTTGTCCAGCAGGCCATTCAGGATGCCGGTAAAATCACTGGAAAAATTGAAACAGACAGAACAGCTGTTAGAGATTCTCTTGCAAAAATCAAAAACTTTGCCGGTATTACAGGGAATATGACATTTACTGAGGAAGGTGATCCTATCAAGTGCGCTGTTATCGTAAAAATCAATGATAAGGGTGAATTTGAATTTTACAAATCCAGTTGTCCTTAACCGGTCAGGCCGGATGGTATCATTTAATTAATCATATGACTGCTGTACAGCTTTTTGTACGGCAGTCATATCTCTATACAGGAGTTGGTGAATGGAAGCTTTGATAGAATTAGTACAATTTATTCTTCAAAATCTGATTAATGCGCTCCAGAGAGGAAGCTTTTACGCCGTAATATCTATTGGTTATTCTATGGTCTACGGTGTTTTAATGCTCTTTAATTTTGCCCATGGTGATATTTTTATGGTGGCCACCTATATCGGCTTTGGGATTGCAACACTCTTTCTTGCATTATTTTCCGGGTTTTTGCCTGGACCCCTTATCTTCCTTGCCACTATTGTTATTACCATGTTTCTTGCATCCTGGATCGGTGTTTTTGTTGAAGTTGCAGGATACAGACCTTTAAGATCCGCACCCCGTGCATCAGCAGCCATTACCGGTTTAATGATCGGCATTATTTTTGAGACTGGCATTTTAATCTTGCTGGGTGCTAAAAGATTGAGTTTTCCACCATTGATGGAATCCATTGCCTACAATGTCGGTGGTGTATATTTTACCAATGTAAAAGTGATGATTATTATCATATCGCTTCTTTTAATGCTTGCCCTTCATACATTTATCCAGAAAACAAAATGGGGAATGGCAATGAGGGCAATGTCATATGATTTTCTTGCCGTTCCATTGATGGGGGTTTCCATAAATGTTATTGCCCCCTTGACATTTGCAGTAGGCGCAGGCCTTGCAGCGGTTGCCGGTATTCTCTATGGACAAGCCTATCCTATTTTAGACCCTTATATGGGGGTTATCATTGGATGGAAAGCCTTTGTAGCAGCTATTCTTGGTGGACGAGGATCCATAAAAGGCGCAGCGCTTGCCGGATACCTTATAGGATTTATCGAGATATTTGTTGCCACGATTTTTCCATCAACCCTAAGAGACTTAATCGCCTATTCCATTATTCTTCTCATCCTGACCTACAGACCCAGGGGATTCTTTGGAATGGAACACAGCACAAAATTAAGGCTTTAATTCTTTAACTGCTATATACAGGAAAATTACATGGAAATCGCAAGAAAATTTATAAACATGTTTTCTAATGTGCCAATACTGGGCTGGTTGCTGGGAATATTTACAGCAGTATTGATCGAGTATTATTGGGGTTATGATTATATCTCATACTACCTTGGATTACCTAAAATACCGGTTTTATTTGGCGCTCTTATTATGCTTAAGGAACCCATAATGATACCCGGTGCAATCGGGTATGATCTTATCGTATATGTTATTCCGATTCTTCTGGTTGCAAAGGCATCCAATTTTTTAACCAATCCTGTCGCAGCCATACTTGAAAAAACACCTTTATGGATGTCATCCATTATTCATTTGGTTTGTTTTTATGGCGTGCTTCACTTATGGGCAGGGATCAATGATTACAGGGTGCTCATCGTTAAGCTGACACTAATCTCCATTATCTTGACCATCAGTATCAATGTAATTAACGGATACCAGGGAGAGTTCTCATGCTCCCATCCCGGATTCATGGCTATTGGTGCCTATATTTCTTCCATCATCACTCTGTATTTTTTTGTAAATGATAAAACTTTTGGTGCCGCTGTTTTGTCTCCGGCTCTTGGGCCATGGCTTTTTCCCTTTGCCCTTATAGCCGGTGGAATTGCAGCATCACTGGGATCGCTGCTTGTGGCGATTCCCTCTTTCAGAACCCGGGGGGATTATCTGGCCATTATCTCCCTTGCATTTATGTTTATTGTAAAAAGTGCAGTGGAAAATCTTAATGTTATCGGTGGTGCCCGGGGGATGGGAGGACAGCCTGATTATGCGCCTTTGCCAGTTATCTTCATCTGGACCATGCTGTGCATCTGGATCATACATAATTTTGTCACCTCTATTATGGGAAAGGCTTTAAATGCTGTTCGAGATGATGAGGCTGCCTCGGAATCCATGACAGTTAAAACCCGAAAAACCAAAATGACGGCCTTCACGTTTGGCGCATTCTGGGCCGGCATTGCCGGCGGGTTATTTGCCCATGTTCTGGCCTATATTAACCCTGGCATGTTCAGCATAAACAGGCTTGCCGAAATTCTTGCCATGGTCTATTTTGGCGGTCTTAACTCTATTATCGGTTCCATTGTAGGCGCTGTCAGTATCAATGTTTTGGGTGAAGCTTTAAGACCGCTTGAACTCTTTAAATGGATTATTATCCCTTTGATTTTAATTTTTGTTATGATTTTTAGACCCTATGGTCTCATTTCCTTTAAGGAAATCAACGCCAAAAGACTGTTAAGATCCAAACACAAAAGAGAACAAGGAGTCTAAGATGTCAGCATTGCTCAATGTAAATAAAATGACACATTTTTTTGGGGGCCTTAGAGCTGTCTATAATTATAACTTAAATATTGAGCCCCACCAGATCACCGGCCTTATCGGGCCTAACGGGGCGGGTAAGACAACTATATTTAATTTGATTACAGGCGTATATACGCCAACACAAGGTTCCATTACCCTTGAGAACGAGAATATCAAAGGACTTGAAACCAATGAAATAGCCGCTAAAGGGTTAGGCCGAACATTTCAGAATCTGGCGCTTTGGCGGCATATGAATGTTCTGGATCATATTAAAATGGCCCACTATTCCCAATTATCCTATGGGCTTATAGGAGCTTTTTTAAATACCCGCAAATGTAGAGAACAGGAATCCCAAATTGAAGAAAATTCCTTTCGCCTGCTTGAGCTGTTTGATATCAAACAACATGCCGATCAAATAGTTACTAACCTTTCCTATGGGGCACAAAGGCGTGTAGAAATGGCAAGAGCCATGGCAACCAAACCGAAAATTCTTTTCCTTGATGAACCCACTGCAGGCATGACCCCGGACGAATTGGGTCAAATGATTAAAATTATCCGGCAGGTTCATCAGGATTTTGACGTTGCCATTTTTTTGATTGAGCACAGGATGAAATTTGTAATGGAATTATGCCAGCATATTCAAACCCTGGTCTTTGGGGAACTTATTGCAGAAGGACCGCCGGAAGAGATCCAGAATAATCCTGAAGTAATTGAAGCTTATCTTGGCAAGGAGGATCTAAGCTGATGCAGCTTAAAATTAAAAATTTAAAGGTTTCCTATGGAAATATTAAGGCGCTTCATGGAATTGATTTTACCGTTGATGCGGGTGAGATTTTAACCATTATCGGTGCAAATGGTGCTGGAAAAAGTACCACTTTAAGGGCAATTTCCAGAATGGTTCCTGCCCAGCCCGGATCTGTTATTGAATTTGAAGGAAAAGATATACTTAAATACAGTACAGATAAAGTTGTCTCAAAATTTGGTATCTGTCATGTTCCCGAAGGCAGAAGGATCTTTGG
>JACNHV010000275.1 GCA_014383445.1 Candidatus Desulfobacula maris
TCTCATTACTCTTTCATTTTTTGTTGTGCCCGCAAGGGCATGGGTGTTAGTCAAAGGAGAATTACATGAAAACAATTATTGTGGATAACAGAGTTATATCACCATCTAAAATTGTGTGCTGCGGAAGAAACTATGTTGAACATATTGAAGAGTTGGGCAGTGAGGTTCCAGATGAACCTGTCATTTTTATGAAACCAAACTCAGCAATATCAGAGCAATTACATTCTTTTCACCTGGAACCCCTTCATTACGAAGGGGAGTTAAGTTTTCTATTTGAAGACGGCCGATTTTCTGCTGTTGGATTTGGTCTTGATATCACAAAAAGAGCGCTCCAAAACAAACTAAAATCCAAAGGCTTGCCATGGGAGCGCTCTAAAGCGTTTGATGGTTCTGCTTTATTCAGTAAATTTATCGGGATTGACCAGGTCAGCCAGAATTTGAGTCTGGAACTATCTATCAATGGAAAGGTTGTGCAGTCAGGAGATATCAGTTTGATGCTGTATAAACCCCATGACATTTTATTACATATACAATCCTTTATCAGTTTGAACAATGGCGACATCGTTATGACGGGTACGCCAAAAGGCGTGGGCCAAATAAATTCAAAAGATCTTTTTTGCGGTAAGGTCATGGACAATGATTCTCTGATGACAAGCAGTGAGTGGGTGGCAAGTTAAAACTGACAATAAAATCTAACAGCCGCAAAAAACTTTGCAGTTAAAAAAGGAAGAAAAAAGCAAACTCTTATAAGCAATTAATATGGTTTGGCTTCCCCATAAACAAGTGGTATAGATTGATAGCCTGATGCTGAGCTTGATTGCACTTGCTAATTTTATACAAAAATAAGGAAAGAATAACCATGAAAAAAGAAAAAATGACCGGCGTAATTACGCCTATACTAACCCCCTTTAACGATGATCTGAGTCTTGCTCCTGATCTGTATGTAAGCCATGCCCGTTGGCTGCTTGAGCAGGGAATACACTATATTTCACCATTTGGCACTACTGGTGAGGCACTCAGTCTGTCCCTTAATGAACGACTGGAAGCGCTGGACATCCTCATTAAAGGCGGAATTGATCCTGCAAAGCTTATGCCCGGGACCGGACTTTGCAACCTGGAAGAGACAGTGACTCTTTGTCAGCATGCCGTGGATCATGGTTGCAAAGCTGTGATGACCCTGCCTCCATTTTTTTACAAGAATGCCAGTGATGATGGTTTGTATGCCTATTTTGTCCGGCTGATCGAATCTGTTAATCGTGATAATCTCAAAATCTGCATGTACCATATTCCACCTATGGCCGTAATAGGATTTTCTCCGGAACTGGCCGGCCGCCTGGCAAAAGATTTTCCCGGCGTTATAGTGGCTTACAAAGATAGTTCAGGAGACTTTGAAAATACCAGGAAGGTGATTGCCGCTGCCCCGGATATTGCAGTGTTTCCAGGGTCGGAAACCTTTTTACGACAGGGCATGGAAAATGGTGGCACAGGATGTATATCAGCTACCTGTAATGTGAATCCAGCCGGAATCAGAAATGTCTTTAATGTGATAACAGGTGCAAAAGATGGTGACCTGGATCAAGTCAACAATGAAATGAAGACCTTTCGAAAAAATGTGGAGGGGTATGGACCGATTCCAGCCATGAAAGGTTTGCTTGCCGAAAAACGGGGCGATGCAAGGTGGCGCAATGTACGGCCGCCAATACTGCCTGCCAGCGAGGAGAGTACCAGGGAGTTGATATATAAGCTTGGTGATATGCTTAAGCCTTTGTCTTAGCAGTCCCTGCCTGAGTCAAGACAAGGGCTGGAAAAAACAGGAAAAATATGGAAAAAATTCTTTATACAATCAATTATACAATTACGGATGAAGCACCTGCTTTGGCAACCTATTCACTTCTGCCTATTCTCCAGTCCTACACAAAAGGATATGGCATTTCCTTTGAGAAAAAGGATATCTCCCTTTCTGGAAGGATTATTGCAAATTTCCCTGAAAACCTTACAGAAAATCAGCAAATACCTGATTTTCTCGATGAACTTGGCAAACTTACAAAGCTTGCAGAAACAAACATAATCAAGCTTCCAAATATAAGTGCATCCATTCCCCAATTAAAAAATGCAGTCAAAGAGCTGCAGGATAAAGGATATAATATTCCAAACTATCCTGAAGACCCAAAAACCCGGGAGGAAAAAAAACGTTATACAAGATTTGCCAAAGTCCTGGGAAGTGCTGTAAACCCAGTCCTGCGGGAAGGAAATTCCGATAGAAGAGCGCCTGCTTCAGTAAAATTGTTTGGGAAGAAAAATCCCCACAATTTTATGAAACAATGGCCTGGGCAATCACAATCACGTGTGGCCCATATGTCAAAAGGTGACTTTTATGGCAGTGAAAAATCCATCTCAGTTAAAAAAGCCTGCAATGTGAGAATTAAATTTATCAGTGATGATGAAAATAAAAGTGATGGGAATCAAACAATTCTCAAAGACAAAATTTCTTTACTTAAGGGCGAAGTCATTGATTCATCAGTCATGAATGTTTCGGCCTTGCGCGGATTTTATGCAGAACAGATAAAAAAAGCAAAAAAAGACGGGGTCTTGCTGTCTCTGCACATCAAAACAACAATGATGAAGGTTTCAGACCCCATCATATTTGGTCATTGTGTTGATATTTTTTATAAAGATGTTTTTGCAAAGCATGATAAGGTCATTAAAGAGATTGGAGTAAATGTCAATAATGGCTTGGAAGATCTTTATTCAAAAATCAAGAACCTGCCAGAGGCCCAGCAAAGGCAGATTAAAGCAGACATCCAGACTGTCTATAAAACAAAATGCAACCTGGCCATGGTTGACGATAGGCTTGGCATCACAAATCTTCACCTGCCCAATAATGTGATCATAGATGCATCCATGCCAGTTTTAATCCGTGACGGCGGAAAAATGTGGGGTCCTGACGGCAATCTCCAGGATACAATCGCAATGATACCTGACAGATGCTATGCCACAATCTATCAGCAGGTTATTGATGACTGCAAAAAATTTGGGGCCTATGATCCTGGAACAATGGGAAGCGTTTCCAATGTCGGCCTGATGGCTCAGAAGGCAGAGGAGTATGGTTCCCACGACAAGACATTTAAAGCCCCTGGCAAAGGCAGGATTTGTATTGTTGATGCACAAGGCAAAACCCTGATTGAACAGAAGGTGGAAAAAGGCGATATCTTCAGGAGCTGCCAGACAAAAGATGAACCCGTCCGGGACTGGGTCAAACTTGCTGTCAATCGAGCAAAGGCAACAGGTCTGCCTGCAATTTTCTGGTTGGATGAAAACAGGGCTCATGATGCCCAGATCATTGCAAAAGTAAATAAATATCTGGCAAACCATAACACTGATGATTTAGATATCCGTATCATTAAACCTGTTGATGCAATGCGGTTTTCACTTGAAAGAATTCGAAAGGGTTTAGACACCATATCAGTCACGGGTAATGTATTGCGTGATTATCTAACGGATCTGTTCCCTATCCTTGAGCTTGGTACCAGTGCAAAAATGCTTTCAATCGTACCACTTATGAACGGGGGCGGTCTGTTTGAGACAGGAGCCGGCGGTTCTGCTCCCAAGCATGTCCAGCAGTTTCTCAAGCAAGGACATCTGCGATGGGATTCCCTTGGAGAATTCTGCGCCATTGTGCCATCTTTTACCCATTTGGCAGACACATTCAAAAATGAAAACGCCAGGATTTTTGCAAATACCCTTGACTCGGCAATAGGCAAGCATCTGGAAAACAACAAGTCCCCTTCCCGCAAAGTCAATGAGCTTGATACCAGGGGAAGTCATTTTTACCTGGCCTTATATTGGGCCCAGGCGTTGGCTGACCAGAATATAGATAAAAATATTCAGGCACGTTTTACTCAAGTGGCTCAAAAGCTTGAAGATAATGAGACAAAGATTATTGATGAAATGAATGCAGTCCAGGGAAAAGCTGTTGATCTCAATGGCTATTATTGTCCGGACCAGGAAAAAGCAGCCCGGGCCATGCGCCCCAGTCTGACCTTTAATGCAATAATAGATGCCATTTAAATGAAATACTCCAAATCATGGAACAAAGAAAAGCCTCTAACCTTTTTGTTTCCAATAACTTTTTAATTAGATATTAAAACTACAAAAAAACCTCTGGCGGGTTGATAAAGCTTTTAACAACCCGCCCTATGTACAAATGGCAATATTGTGACTAAATAGTGCCTGACCGAAAACACTAAATATTTTTCACAGGAATAGTCTCGCCTTTATATGCCATTGCCAATAACTTGAGAGGATGCATTGATCCTCGTGCAGTACCCTGATATATCTGCATACCGCAGGCCCCGCATCCCGTCACCACCTGATCGACATCAGATGAATTAATTTCATCAAAAAGCCTGGTGCCAATTTCCATGGAGAGTTCATAATTCTTTGATTTCAATCCATAGGTACCACCCATTCCACAGCATTTATCAGAATATTTTTGAACCTCTATGCCAGGAATCAATTTCATAAGATCAATAGGTTCACTATTGACTCCCAGGCTGCGCAGATGGCATGGCGCATGGTAACCAACTTTCATATCCATCCTTTTAAAATCAGTTTTTAAATCGCCGCGCTGGTAAAGGGTCATAAGATATTGATGGATGTCAAAACTATTAGCTGCCACCAAGGCCGCGTCCTCGGATTCAACAATCCTCGGGTATTCAGTTTTTATTGCCAGAGCGCAACTTGGTTCACTGAACAGAATTGGAATATTGCGTTCTGTGTATTCTTTAAGCAAGCCTATATTATGTTGTATATCATCCATAACCTGATCCTGGGCACCTGCGCTGATTCTCGCAATGCCGCAGCATTTGAATTCCGGCATAATAACTTTTATATCATTATGTTCCAGCACATCAAAGATAGCCAGGCCTTCACCTTCTGGATCATTATAGTTGGTATAACACCCCAGGAAAAACACCACCTCTCGAACACCATCCACTGGTTTCCGAGTCTTAAGGATTTTTCTCAGGGTTTGATGGCGAAACTCTGGAAGATGTCGTTTGGCTTCCATACCGATCATCTTTTCCATTCCCCAACGCAAAGGTCCAAATGAGTTGGCAAAATTGGCAATGGGGGCTAACATGCTTCCCTGTTTACATAACAGGCTTGTGTCTGTGAGTATCTGATCAGTTAAACTCTCACCTTTCTTTTTCACAAAATGAGCCCTTTCCAACATGGCAAGCCACGGTACATCGACTCCTGAAGGGCATTCTGTGAGACATCTCTTGCAATTGATGCAGGAATCCATAATTTCTTTAAATTCAGGGGCTTCAAGTATAGCTGGATCCAGTTTGCCGGAAGTGATTTCCCGCAGCAGGGTAATTTTCCCACGTCCTTTGGTCCATTCTTCAAGGCTGGAACTGGCAATTGGGCAATAGTCTCTGCACTGCGAACAACCTGAACAAGTTACAATCTGCTCTTGTAAGGCTATTTTATCAAAGGAGCTATCTGTGCTGACAATGGAAAAATCCGGTCCATACTTTAAATTTTCACCCAGGGGGTTATCATCATCTGAAATTATTACTCCAGGATTCAACAATCCGTCCGGGTCAAAGATTGCCTTAATTTCTTTCATTGCATCATATAAATGAGGATATTGACGTTTCACATAATAGGTTCGCAAGCGCCCATCTGCATGTTCGCCGCTTATCGTTCCCTTTAAACTGAGGACCAGATCGCATACAGCGTCAGATAGCGCCAGCATGGTCTTGACATCCTCCTGCTGACGCAGATCCAAAATTGCCATATTGTGAAGATTCCCGTCACCTGCGTGACCATAAATTGCAACTTTGACTTTGAATTTTTCAAACAATTTTCTTAAACCGCTGATATATTCAGGCAGACGGCTTACATGTACTGCAGCATCTTCTATAAATGCTATAGGCCTTCTTGTGCCTTTCATCCTGTTCAGGATCGGTCCGGAAATACTGCGCACCTTGGCAAATGTCTGCATATCCTCAGCATTCTTTGCCTCCAGCATATTTACTGCAAGATTATTGTCATCAAGAAGTCGTTTTCTTACTCTGGAAAATTTTTCTCGAAGTATCTCATCTGAGTCCTCCTGAAACTCTATGAATAAGGATGCTTCGGTATTTTCAGGAAAATACTCTGCCAGTTCAGGGCGCTGTTCCCGGGCCAGATCGAGAATATGTTTTTCCATAATCTCAACCATGGTTGCCCCTTCTTCCAGTATTTGCTGTGTTGCCTCTCCAACTTTGCCAAGATCATCAAAATAGACAAAACCACTCAGCGTTTTTCCAGGTATTGTGGAAAGCTTTAATGTTGCCTCTGATACAATGGCAAGTGTGCCTTCGGAACCAACCAGAAGCTCCGTAAAATCAAAGGGATCTTCTGTCAAAAGATCCCATATATAATAACCGCATGAATTTTTAGTAACAAAGGGCCTTTCCTGTTCAAGATATTTTTCATACTTATTTAGAGTGTCCGGAACTTTCAGGTATATTTGTTTCTCAAGGTTCCCAATACTGCTCTTTTTATCAGAGATACCATGGTAAAGTGGTTTTCTACCTGTTTCAATTATTTCCCCATTAGATAATATGAGTTCCAGAGAATTAATATGGGCTCTGGTAGTTCCATATTTTACCGCATGGGGACCGCTGGAGTTATTGGCAATCATTCCGCCGAGAGTTGCACAATCTTTTGTTGAAGGATCAATGGGAAAATAAAGGTTGTGGGCTTTCAGCTGCTGGTTAAGATTTGTAAGGACAATACCCGGCTGGATTCTAACCCATTTTTCTTCAGGGTTAAACTCTATAATCTGGTTAAGGTATTTACAAAAGTCTATCAGGAGACCTGTTCCAACTTCGTTGCCTGCCCGACTCGTCCCTCCGCCCCGGGCTGTAATTGGAATTTTATGTTCCCGGGCAAATTTAATGGTCGTGACCAGATCATCCCTGGATTTTGGTTGAACAATTACCTGGGGTTTTATCCTGTAAAGTGATGCCCCGCTGCTGTAAAGAGACCGGCTTAACTCATTATAGAGAACATTCCCTTTGATCTGTTTTTGCAAAAGATCGAATTTTTTATCATTTGCTTCCATTAAATTCCCCTGTTAAAAAACTTAAGCCATAGCTTCAGTCAGATACTCCATTGCTGCAGCAACTCCACCCTTTGTGTGCCCAACTCCGGCAAGTGCCAGGCCCATTTCCACACCAGCCAAGGTACCGATTAAAGTCAGATCATTAAGGTCGCCAAGGTGACCAATACGGAATACCTTATCAGCCACTTTTCCCAATCCATTGCCAAGGGACATATTAAAGTTCTCAAGAATCACCTTTCTTAAGTTATCAGCTCCCTTGCCGCCCGGCATCATCACTGCAGTCAAAACGCTGCTGTATTCCAAAGGTTCTTCACAGAGAGTCTCAAGTCCCCAGGCCCTGACCGCACGACGGGTGGCCTCACCAAAGCGGTCATGTCTTGCAAAAACATTGTCCAGGCCTTCTTCTTCCAACATTTTAATGGACTCGCGCAGACCAAAGAGCAGGTTTGTACAAGGCGTGGAAGGATATAAATAGATTTCGTTTGATTTGAGCATGTCACTCCAATCCCAGAAATGGCGCTTAAACCTGTTGGTCCTGGAAGCTGCTAAAGCTTTTTCACTTATGGCATTAAAGCCAAGTCCTGGAGGCAGCATCAACCCTTTTTGAGAGCAGCTGATGGTAACATCCACTTTCCATTCTTCGTGGCAATAATCCAGCGAACCAAGAGAGGAGATTGTATCAACCATGAACAGGGCAGGATGGTTTGCCTCATCAATGGCCTTTCTGATTTCAGGAATCCTGCTTGCAACGCCAGTGGAGGTTTCGTTGTGAACAATATTAACTGATTTTATTTTATGGTCCTTGTCTTCCTTAAGTTTTTCCAGAACTATCTGGGGATCAGCACCATGGCGCCAGTTTGTGGGAACAAAATCAACTTCCAGGCCGTATTTTCTGGCCATATTTGCCCAAATGGTTGCAAAGTGGCCTGTTTCAAACATCAAAACCTTGTCCCCAGGGCTCAATGTATTTATCAAAGATGCTTCCCAGGCCCCTGTGCCAGAGGTTGGAAAAATCAATACAGGCCCGGAAGTTTTAAAGATACGCCGACAGCCAAGCAATACTTCTTCAGAAATCTTCTGAAATTCAGGCCCGCGATGATCAATCGTTGGATGGCCAATGGCGTGTAAAATTCTATCAGGTACATTACTTGGGCCAGGGATCTGCAAAAAGTGACGTCCGCTCTTAAAAGTCATGTTCTATTACTCCTATTGTTCTATTTAGTTTAATTGTTCTATATGGTTTAAAAAACGTATTTTTTATTGTTATTATACATCATTTTTATATGGATGATAAAATCTATTCAGGTTCAGTGATTTTAAACCTATCCAGGTTCAATGATTTTCCCGGTTACCGCAGAAAGGGCTACAGTCATAGGCGATGCCAGATATATTTTTGCCCCCTGGGCTCCAATCCGCCCTGGTTTATTACTTATGGTTGTGGTTATGGCTATATCATTGTCACACAGAACACCAAAATGTTTTCCCGGACAAGGCCCGCATCCCGGTGGCATAATGATAGCGCCGGCACTTCTCAAGATGGATGATATACTAAGTTTATCCATTGACTCCATGATTTTTCTGGAACCAGGAGTAATGATAAAGGTAACATCGGGATGTACTTTATTTTTTTTCAGAATTCCTGCGATTATTTTCATATCTTCCAGCCTACCGGAAGAACACCCGCCAGCGATTGCCACGGTAATTTCCTGTGACATTAAAGCACTTGGCCGGGTAAAGATAGGCGGATTTCCAGGCACTGCTACCATTGGCATTATTTCTTGAGCATTTATGGCAATATCTATTTGTGCTGCTTCACCCTTTTTTGTCTCTCCTTGTTTTATTTCACCCTGTCTTATTTCTTTTTGGGGAAGGACAAGGGCTGTGGCAACACCGCCCTCGGGCAGGAAGTTGCACACAGACATTTTTTCACTGGTGCTGAGCAGATCAATTGTATTTCCAGTTAACAATACAGCTTTATTTTTTATTTCTTTTCCATAATTGTGTACAATATGCATGGCAATATCCCTTGCCATTACATTATTTTTCATATTCCCCTCAAGGGATATAATGATCTGTTCCGGAACAACCATGGTATGTGAACCTGCCAGCATCTTATTTGCAAATTCTTTGGCTGAAACGGAAAATCCAATGGCTCCAAATGCTCCTGCAGTGGCAACATGGCCATCTGCTCCAATAATGATCATACCAGGCCAAAGCTTCTCTTCTTCGGCAACTACCTGATGAAGCACGCCTTCTCCATTCTTGAAAAGACGAATACCATGTTGTTTGGCAAAAACGACCATATCACGTTGAAATTCACGAGCTTCTATGGTTGGAGCGGGGAAACAATGGTCCAGGGTAAAAAGAATACGGCTGCAGCCTGACTTTTCCTGGCCATGATCCATAATAAAAGGGCCATTAAAATTTTTCAATATTTCAGGCCCAGTGCCGTCATGGGCTAGGGCAAGATCAATTTTCACGGATATTTTCTCACCAGGACTTACTTTTTTCCGGTTAGATGCTTTTGCTAGTTGTTGATAAAAAAAATCTGTCATATGTCAATCACCTCAACCCAGACGGTAAAACCGCAAAGGGTTCAATAATCAATAATTTGGAAAAATTGCCCCGGACTGGTAAAGTTAGGGTCTTATCATTACTTTGACAGCATCGGGATCATTATTTGCCGTCTCCATGGCCTTGTCTATTTCATCAAGGGGATACGAATGGGTGATAAGAGGCTCAATTTTTATCTGATCCAGCAGAACAGGCCTGATTGCCTGGGGTACCCAGATATGTCTCTGCATTATGCCGTGGTGGACCAATCCCGTATTGACCACTGTAAGGGAATTATTGTGCCATCGGGAAATGTTCAGGTTTATATCCTGGGTGATCCAGCTGTAAAATACCAGTGTACCATTATGTTTAACAGCATCATTACATAATTGAACTGCCTCACCCGTGCCTGCCACCTCAACCACAACATCTACACCCTGACCCTGGGTGAGATCAAGAATCGCAGACAATGGATCTGTTTCAGAGCTGTTGACAGCATGATCCAGACCCAGGTTTGAGGCCAATTTGAGTTTACCTTCAACAACATCTACCCCAATGACCTGATGGGCACCTTTTTTCTTTGCAACCTGGGCAATTACCTGACCGGCAAAACCCATTCCAATGACAGCAACACTATCCCCGAGCTGTACTTTGGAACATAACCCGGAAAAAACAGCACATCCAATGGGTTCACCAAGAGATGCCAGATCCATGCTCAGTCCAGCTGGTACAGGTTCCAGCTCTTCTTCTTTTGCTTTAAAATAATCTGAATAGGTTTCTACCCAGGCAAATGCCATGACTTTATCGCCAGGTTTGTAATTACGGACATTTTTGCCAACCTCAACCACTGTTCCACCGGCTTCATGTCCAAAAAAATATGGGTAGGAAAAACTGGTATTCATTTCAGTATTGAGTCCGCCAGAGGGTGGAATAATACCATTATATAAATTTTTATCTGATCCACAGATTCCTGCTGCATGGGTTTTAACTAACACCTGGTCATCTGACAGGGTCAATTCTCTTTTTCTCACTTCAATTTTTCTGACACCTGTCAGGCACGCGCTCTTAATGATCATTTATTCTCGGCTCTCCTTATAATCATGCAAACCATCATTACAATGTACAGATCAGCAGCTATTGCAATGATGATTATACAATGATTTCTTCAGTTACAATAATTTAGCCTTAAGCTGTTTTGCTATCCACAAACTTTGATTTTCGCTTCACCTTGCCATAAATGGTGAAAAGCAAAGTGATCAAAGTGAGCAGGAGAATCGTTCCACCGATGGGCCGAAAAATAAAATCAGATATATCCCAATCTGCCATTCTCATTCCGCGCCTAAGGGAAATTTCTGCAAGTTCTCCCAGGACAAGGGCAATAATCAGGGGCGCAATGGGAAAATCAAATTTTTTCATGGCATAACCTATAAGCCCAAAGGCAAACATTATCCAGACATCAACCATGCTGTTGCTGATTCCAAAGGCACCAACCGTAGCAAATACAAAGATGCAGGGACCCAGTATGGAATACCGGATTTTCCTGAAATTGGAAAAAAGCTTTGCAACGATCATGCCGGAGAACAGCATAAAAATATTTGCGACAAACATTGCGATAAAAAGCGAGTACATCAGACCTGGCTGATTGATGAAAAGCATGGGTCCGGGCTGCATGCCGTGAACCATGAAGCCGCCGATAATGACAGCAGTGGTTGCACTTCCAGGAATGCCAAGGGTCAGAAGAGGTACCATTGCCCCACCAGCTGCTGCATTATTACAGGTTTCCGGAGCAGCAATACCCTCGGCAATGCCTGTACCGAATTTCCTAGGATGCTTTGACCATCGAACGGCTTCAGAATATCCCACAAATGCAGCCGTAGTCGCACCAACACCCGGTAAGATGCCGATCATAGTACCAATTACAGCTGAGCGCAGAATAGTCCACTTAAGTTTGAGCAATTCTATAATCTTGGGCAGTTCAGTGGAAACTTTTGTTACTGCCTCACCCGTCTTTTTCAGGCCGGCCTCGGCAGTCATGAGGATCTCGCCAACAGCAAAAGCACCTATAAGGGCAGGGATAAAATTTATGCCCCCCATGAGTGCATCTCCGTCAAAGGTAAATCGCTCTGCACTGGTCATGGGATCAATCCCTATGGTGGCGGCCAGCAAGCCAATACAACCAGCTATAAAGGCTTTGATCATTTTATCGCCTCCCAGGGAAGCAATAAGCGTTAAAGCAGCCAGAGCCAGTGCAAAATACTCAGGTTCAGAAAAAGAAAGTGCAACACTGGCAAGCTGCGGAGATATAAGGCTCATCACAATGACACTGAAGAGCCCGCCCAGGCAAGAGCACATGATTGCAATGCCAAGTGCTTTGCCTGCCTTGCCTGACTTTGCCATGGGATATCCGTCAAACCCCGTAACCGAGGCCTCGGGCGCGCCTGGAACATTGAAAAGGATGGCAGAGATAGATCCTCCAAATGTTCCCCCGCAATAAACCGCCGTCAGCAGCATCAATCCATTTGCCGGCTCCATGGCAAAGGTGAAGGGAATCAACAGAGCAGTACCCATTGGTGAATTAAGTCCGGGAATGGCACCCAGCATTACACCTGCCAGAGCACCACCGGCAATAAGCATTAATGCCACCGGGCTAAAAACGTTTAATAAACTAGCTAACCAAATTTCCATATGTGTAATTTCCTTGCCTGATCAATACAGCAGGTGGCTGATCTTTAAAAAAATTCCCATACCGCGAGGCAGGGGGACATACATAAGTTTTGTGAATACCAGGACAATGCCAAGTGTCAGGACAAAGGGGATACTGAATATCCAGGCTTTGCTCCTTTCACCCAAAAGATACATGAACGCAATCATCATAACAGGGGTTAATACCAGGAATCCAATTACAGGTAATAAACCAAGATATGTTGCAATTAGAGCTACTGCTGCAATAAACCGTATATTAGCTGATGAAAATTTAATATTATTGGCTTCAGGGATCTTCCCTTTCAGGACGTCTTTAATCGTATTATATGCAAGCCCGGCACTGAGTGCCATCATCGAAACAAGGATAAGCCTGGGCCAGAAATCCGACCCAAGCTTACCACCATAAACATCTATATTTGCAAATGTTTGTGTTTCGAAAAAGAGGTACAAAGCCGCCGCAGCACAAATTGCGCTGATAATGACTTCTGATTTCAATAATGCTTTTAACACAAACCTCTCCTTCATATAAATCAAGTTATTTAATGTATCCCAATTCCTTAAGGACAACTTTGACAGACTCATACTCAGTATCCCAGAATTTACCGAATTCTGCTGGATCTTTCCACCCGTAGCGTTGATCAAGCAGTGCTGCCTTTGCATAATTCTGATAACTTGATTTTTCGTAGGCTTTCTTTAAAGATGCTGCAATATAATCAATTATAGGCTGGGGTGTTCCTTTTTTAACTGCCAGACCTCTCCAGCGACCAGTGGTAAGATTGTAACCCAACTCTACTGAACATGGGACTTCAGGGAATTTATCTAGACGTTTGTCATTAAAGACAATTATGGGAATCAGTTTTTTAGCTTCAATAAGGGACATTACACTGCCAGGCTCTTCATGGAGCACGTCCAAATGTCCGCCAAGAACGGCAGCATGAGTTTTAGGGGCTTTGTCAAAGGGGATATATTTGACATCAATACCAGCGGCTTTGGCAAATCTCATGATGATTAATTCATCGGGACTGGCTGGGGTTGTGCCGGTAAATTGAACTTTGCCGGGATTTTTCTTGGCATAGGCAATGAGTTCCTGAACGGTTTGATATTCAGCTTTAGGATTGACATAAAACATGCTCATGTCCTGTTGAACCTGGACAAGGGGAGCAAATTCTTCTTTATAGTTTTGACGTCCGAACGCAGTGTTAATCAATTGTTCCGGGCTGAAATTGTAGATGGTGTAACCATCAGCAGGTTGGTTCAGGACATAGTTGGCAGCTTTTACACCTGCAGCTCCCGTCATATTAGTAATATTAATTGCAGTTCCCAGAATTCTGCGGGCAGGCATCATCAGATTGCGCACAAAATTATCACTACCCCCGCCTGCCCCATATTGAACAACAACTTCAATGGGCTGGCTGGGATATCCTTCAGGTTTTTCAGCAGCCTGGACTGAAAATGCAATAAATAAAGAAACCATAAATACTAACGACAAATAAACATAACTTTTCTTGTTCAGCATTCTACACCTCTCTTACCAATAAATTAATTGAAAAAACGCTTCATAATCACCTAGTTCCATAAAAAATTAAAGCATTATTGATCCTTACAAAATCTATTATTCCCTGTCACCTCCTTACAATTAGTTTGTAGCTTATAACACCGGTTGTTGCTTTTTGCACCTTTAATTTACTGAAAAAAGCACCTTAGATTATATTTAAGATTTACAACTTCTATTGCTTGCGATCTGGTCTGACCTCATGCAAAAAACCATACTTATTCATCATTGTCAAATGATTTTTTGGAAAAGTGCTGTTTTTTTTTAAAAAAATCCTATATTTATCCTTGACAAACTGCCTTTCCTGACGTAATTCAATTAAGAGATAGTACTATGGCTGGTCGTACCAGATTAAATTCAGTTTAAAATAAATTTATTGCTAATTTAAAAGGTGCGGAAGTTAATCTTTGAATCATTCAATAAAAATCGTTGAATTGTTCAATAAAAAGGGAGGATCAACATGAAAAAAGATGAGGTTATTGGGAAAGAAGAGGATCAAACCGAAGTAAAATCTACCCGTCGTAATTTTCTGAAAAAAGGTGTAGCTGCTGTTGCCGCCGCTACAGCAGCCCCGGCAATTTTTAACATCCGAACCGCTGCCGCAAAGGGAACCACCTGGAAAATCCAGACATCCTGGCCAGGCGGTATCGGACTTAAAATTTTCAAGGACTGGTGTAATACCATCGTTGAAAAAACCAATGGTGAATTGACCTTTAAAGGGTTTGGCGCAAAGGATGTAGTGGGTGATTTCCAGATGTTTGATGCTGTAAAAAATGGGGTTCTTGATGCCATGAACCCGTTTACCCTTTACTGGGCAGGCCGTATGCCCGCATCTGTGTTTTTAAGTTCCTATCCCATGAGTCTTCGAAATCCCCATGAATGGGATGTTTTTTATTATGCGCTGGGTGGGCTTGAGCTTGCCCGTAAATTGTTCGCAGAGAACGGACTGTATTATGTAGGCCCAATTCATCATGGCCCCAATATTATTCATTCAAAAGTGCCTATTCGTTCCATTGACGATTTCAAGGGTCGGAAGATGCGTGTGCCCGGTGGTATGGTATCTGAGCTTTTTTCTGCCGCAGGTGCCAAAACAACATTGCTTCCGGGCAGCGAGATTTTTCCAGCCCTGGAAAAAGGAACCATTGACGTTGCAGATTATGTAGGCCCTGCAGTTAACTATGCCTTAGGTTTTCACCAGGTTACAAAGTATATTTCCATGGGGCCTGCCGGGTTTATGTCCATCTATCAGCCGGTTGACTTGATGGATTTGACCGTGGGAATGAGATCCTGGAACGCGCTTTCACCAGCGATGAAGCAGTTTGTTGAAATGGAAGTCCATGTCTATTCAGATATGCATCATGCAGGTATACAAAAAGCTGACCAGGAAGCATGGGTAAAATTTGATGAAGCCGGTACGATTGTAACCAGACTATCTGAAGATGATGTTAAAAAGTTTACTGATCTTGCAGTACCTTTGTGGTACAATTGGGCCAACAAGGACAAGTCAGCAGCACAGGCGTTCAAGATCCAGCTTGATTACATGATGTCAGGCAGCCTGGGTTATGTAACCCCGGATATGATAAAAGGGCAAAACCTTAAATGGAGTTAAGATAATTTAATGAGGGACCACCTTTTGGTGGCCCCTCTTTTTTTATCAGCAAATATTTTTCAACCCCTATTTGTTTGGTTTGAATCTTTTGTCAGAAAATTTTTAATTGTTTATTTAGGATATCACAATGCCAAATATAAATTTTACACTACCCCACTGGATGTACTGGTTAGGACTGGTTCTGGTTCCTGCCTTTGCCATGTACACGGTTCGCAAACAAAGGGGTAAGGAAGTTGACAATATATTGTCAAAAAAAATAGCCTATCTATTATGGTTTTGCTGCGGATTCATTGGAATGCATCGTTTCTACCTCAAGAACGCCTGGGGTCTTGTCTATATCCCTTTGTTCACCCTGATGCTTCTGGCAAATGTCCAGTACAGGCAGGCGCTTGACCTTACTTCCATGGCTAAAAACGAGATAAGTATTGTGGGGTTTGATGTTGAAGTGCTAGAGGAAAAAATAAAAAAAGGGGATGAATCTGCCAAGGCTAAACTGGAAACCGCTAAACAGACTTTTGAAACCGCCACACAAAATTGGGAAAAAGAAAACAAAAGTATTGCTGACTGGACTTTAAAGGTACGAATACTTGCTCTTTTGATTGCCCTGTTTCTCATAATAGATGCTTTTTTAATACCGAAACTATTTAGAAAGTGTGAAGATATAGAGGCCCGGAAGGCAAAAGAAACCCAAGAGTATGATTATGTTATTCCGGGCCAGGAATCCCAGGCCCATGAAACCCTGACCGGAAAAGTAAAAATTCAGAACAAATATTTTAATTATATAGACAAGGTCAATGGATATGTAGGAGAATTTGTCTGTTACTGGGCCATCATTGCCGTGTTTGTATACTACTATGAGGTTCTGGTCAGATATGTCTTTAATTCGCCCACAAACTGGGCCCATGAGGGCATGTTTTTGATGTTTGGTATGCAGTATGTACTGGCAGCAGGGTTTACCCACCGAGAAGGTGCCCATGTTCATGTGGATGTACTCTATCGACTCTTTCCCACCCGGGTGAAAGCCTGGATCGATATTTTTACTTTTATTTTCTTTTTAATCTTTGTTGTTGCCCTGATCTGGACGGGCTGGATTTTTGCCGCAGATTCCATCAGGGTGATGGAAGTCTCCTTTACTGAATGGGCAATCCAGTACTGGCCGGTTAAATTATCCTTGTCCATAGGTGCGTTCCTTCTTTTACTGGATGGAATAACCAAGGTTGTCAAAGATATTTATATAATTGCTGCAAAAGGGGAAGGGGTTTAAATCATGGGTTTAGAAATCGGTATTGGATGGCTAACATTCTTTATGTTTGGTTCATTGGTAATATTATTGTTAATGGGGTTGCCCCTGGCATTTGTAACAGGTGGGCTCGGGGTTGTAGCTTTATTTGTTTTTGGTGACATCCATATGGTGAACATGCTGCCATCGCGGATATTTCCATTTATGACTGACTACCAGTTATCGGCAATCCCACTGTTTATTTTCATGGCTTCCGTGCTTGCATCGGCCGGGTTGATTGAAAAGCTCTTTGATGTGGTCTATCAGATCCTTGGTGGCTTAAAGGGCGGGCTTGCCGTTGCAACCATTATTGCATCAACAATTTTAGCTGCCATGGTAGGGGTTATAGGGGCGGCCGAGGTAACCATGGGCATCATTGCTCTGCCTGCAATGCTTAAAAGAGGGTATAATCGTGAAATGGCATGTGGTTCAATCCTGGCAGGCGGAACCCTGGGTATTTTGATTCCCCCTTCCATTTTGGCTATTATTTTTGCAGTTGTTGCCCAGCAGTCCGTTGGTGAACTCTTTATTGGTGCTTTTTTGCCCGGGCTTATGCTCTCATTTATGTTTGCCGTCTATTGTATGGCCAGAAGTTATATAAATCCAACCTTTGGCCCGGCTCTGCCCAAGGAAGATCGAATAAGTATCAAAGAAAAACTTATTCTACTCAAGGGTATTATTGCACCGATACTTCTTGTTGTCCTGGTGCTGGGAGTCATCTTTACAGGTATTGCAACACCTGTGGAGGCGGCAGGCATAGGCACCTTTGGTGCCCTTTGCGTTGCAGCGCTCTCACGCCGTCTTTCATGGACAACCATACACAATGCTGCCATGACAACACTTAAAGCCTCAACCATGGTCCTGTGGATCATGTTTGGAGCCAGTATATTTGTAGGCTTTTACATAGTAAACGGAGGCCAGGAATTTGTTACAGCCTCACTTTTGGGGACAGGTTTCGGGCCTTATGGCATATTGCTGATAATGATGTTACTTTTGATTGTCCTTGGAATGTTCCTGGACTGGGTTGGAATTCTGCTTCTGGCAGTACCTATTTTTGCTCCCATCATGAGATCCCTCCCATGGGACGGCCTCTTAGGCCTTCCAGGTGTTGCTCCCGGCGATGTTAACCTTTGGTTTGGCGTTGTTTACATGGTAAACATGCAGATGTCGTTTTTGAGTCCTCCCTTTGGATATGCTTTGTTTTACCTGAAGAGTGTTGCGCCTCCGGAAATTACAATAGGCCTCATATTCAGGGCTGCTGTACCCTTCCTGATAATACAGGCAATAGGGCTTGCCCTGGTTGTGATCTTTCCGGAAATTATTCTATGGTTGCCAAGACTGGTATATGGGTAAATGTTAGATCGGATAAACATCAGAATAAAATTTTTTGATAATCAAAGAACGTATTTTATAAATTTAATGGTCTACCCTGCAGTTTTTGTCAGGCAGATCATTTTTGCCAGTATGATATGGAGTAATTGTAATCCAAATGCCTCCCAAAACTATTTTGGAAAGTTATGTATATCAAGCCCCTGCATTTTTTGTATGGATATTCTATCTTCTCTTTGCCGCATTTATTCTTGTGGATCTAACCTATCTGGTCATAATCTTGAATAAAGCTGAAGCCTCTTATCGGTTTCCCATCTTTATGCTCACCTTTATCCTGATATATATGTGTTATTTTTCAGCTGCAATTTCCTATAAAATAGAAGTCTGGGAAAATGGAAAAATAAAGCTCACAAGTTTAAGGAAAACCATTGATGCAAAAGTAGAAGATATGGCCTACGTGCAAGGTCCTCAGCTGCCCATTGGCTTTATTAAGTTGAGGCTTGAACGGGAAAAAGCATATCTTTTCGCAAACATGAGAACCCCTTCCCTTAACAAAGTATTGACGGCCATTAAAACTGCTGATCCAGGTATTAAGTTTGACAGGATAAAAAACTGGCGTTAGGCCTTTGGAATCTTGAAACTGCAGGGAACCACAACCTGGCATTTTCCACAGACATGGGTGGTTTCTTTCAGGCCGGCCAATTCTTGTGTTTCCATTTCTATCAAACCCACCAGTTCTTATTATATTCATCACATTGGTGGGTCAATAGATAAAATTTATTTTGCAAAAAGCATTTGGGAACTTGCTATACCTCCCAAAGGAAGGGTTATGCAAAATTTCTTATGGCAAATATCCAGATCTTAATCACTTTGATATTCCTCACCTGATATGGTATGCTTTATAAATGAAAATCATGGTGCTTTAACTAAGAAATTACAAGGAAATTACAAATGTCATTTCCAGAAGATTTAAATTTTTCAGGTTTGCTGGACATAAAAAACATTGACTTTTTATCTGTGCTGAACCTGCTGGATGATGGGGTTATTATTGCTGATATTAAAGGGACCATTCTTTTTTACAATATTGCTCAGTCTATAATAGACGGCCTGGTTCCCGAAGAGGTTATCGGACTCAAGGTCACAGATATTTATGAACTCAACAATCGTACCAGTATGATTATGCAGGTGATTTACCGGCATGCCGCCATCAAGAATCGTGCCTTTTTCTACAGAACCCGCTCAGGAAAGGTTGCCAACACCATTACCAGTGTTTACCCTCTTTTCAACGAAAAAATTGTCAATGGAGTAATCTGTTTTGTAAAGGACTATGAACTGCTCTACAGATCCACCCCCATGACTACCATCACTGAATCCAGACCTGACCTTGGCAATGGTACCCAATATACCTTTGCCGACCTAATCGGCAGCGACCCTGCTTTCCAGAGGGTAGTAGGAACAGCCAGAAAGGCAGCATCTTCTTCATCACCCATCATGATCCAGGGTGAAACCGGTACTGGAAAAGAACTCTTTGCCCAATCCATCCACAATCACAGCCAGCGAAGGAAAAAAAAATATGTGGGCATCAATTGCGGGGCTATCCCCCACGACCTTTTGGAGGGCATTTTATTTGGCACCACAAAAGGAGCATTTACGGGTGCTCTGGACAAACCCGGCCTTTTTGAAATAGCCCATGACAGCACCTTGTTTCTTGACGAAATTCTTGCCATGCCCGTGGATCTCCAGGCAAAACTGTTAAGAGTTCTGCAGGAAAAGCGCATACGCCGGGTCGGCTCTGCCAAGGAAATCCCCGTGGATGTAAAAATCATCAGTTCCGTTAGTCAGGATCCCCGCACCGCAATCCGGGAAAACCGGCTGCGAATGGACCTGTTTTACCGTCTGGGGGTGGTCATGGTCAAGCTGCCACCCCTTCGAGAGCGCCAGGATAACATGAATGAATTGATCAGCCATTTTATTCAAAAATATAATAATAGCCTGGGCACCAATGTAAATTATATTTCAGAGGAAGTCCTTGAATTATTCACAACCTATAAATGGCCTGGAAACGTAAGAGAACTTGAGCACCTGATAGAAGGGGCCATGAACATGGCGGGCAAGGAAGAAACCATTGGAACTGAGCATTTCACCCCGGGCATGGATTGTTTGGAACCCCTTGATTTTAACAGCCTTACGACGGCCTTTCCCATGATGAAAACCCATGGCATCCCAATGCCTGAAGAACCGGTCCAGGCACTTGATTCTGATCGGCCTAATAGCTTTAGCTTTTCCCAGACCCAGACAGATTGGGAAAAATCAACAATTCGATCCGCTCTTACTGCAACAGGGGGTAATGTGACAACAGCAGCAAAAAACCTGGGTATCTCACGGCAATTGCTTCATTATAAGATCAAAAAAAACAAATTCTGTCGAACCGATTTTATCCGACGTCCCACTATTTAGTCAAATTTTTTTCAATCGAAAAAAATTTGACTATTTACCATGAAAACAAAATGAAAATTTTTTTTCTATTCCGTTAAAACAAAAAGCGGCAGCTAATTATATAAACTTTACATATAATATTAGCTATTTATATTCTTTATTTGCAAAAAAGAATTGAATTCTTATCTCCTGGCATACAATCTGCAATAAAACATTAAAATTCAGCTGCCCCCTAAAGGCAGTCAGAATGGATAATATTTGATATAAAAAAAATAAGGCAAGAACAACCAAACCCTTGTAAAGGAGAAAAGACAATGTATGATCGAATGCAGGAACTGAGTCTCCAGAATATGAAAAAGATTCATGCTGCTGCCATGGATCTTCTAAAGGACACTGGTGTTTCCTTTATGGAAGAAGAAGCCCTTGAAATCTTCAAGGCTAACGGACACAGGGTGGAAGGCACCACAGTTTTTTTTGAAGAATCTGATATTCAAAACGCTTTAAAAACTGCACCCAAACGGTTTACCGTCCATGCCAGGAATCCTGAAAAAAATGTGGAAATCGGGGAAGATGATTTTGTCTTCCTGCCCGGATATGGAGCTCCTTTTATCATGGATGCTTCAGGCAACCAGCGCCAGGCCACCATGGAAGATTATGACAATTTTTGCAAGCTGATCCAGACCTCCCCATATATTAACATGAATGGATGGATGATGGTGGAACCTGCTGACATGCCCCATGAGACGGTCCATTTAGATTTAAACCTGTCCAATATGCTCTTGTGTGACAAGCCCTTTATGGGAAGTCCGGTCTCACGGCAGGGTGCTCTGGACGGCATTGAAATGGCAGGCATTCTCTGGGGCGGCAAAAAAAATATCATGGACAAGACAGTGTCTGTATCTCTGATCAACTCCCTTTCACCGTTGCAGTTTTCCGATGAAATGGCTGGCGCCCTTATTGAGCTTGCCCGTCACAACCAGGCCTGCGTAGTGGCATCCCTGATCATGGCCGGTGGCTCTGGCCCCGTGACCCTGGACGGGGTTCTGGCCCTGCAGAATGCAGAAATCCTGGCCGGTATCACCCTGGCCCAGCTGGTCAGACCAGGAGCTCCCGTGATTTACGGCTCCACTTCCTCTGCCATGGACATGCAGACCGGGGCTTTGTCCATTGGTGCGCCTGAATTGTCCAAAAACATCCACCTGGTGGGCCAGATGGCACGGTTCTATAATCTGCCTTCCAGATCCGGCGGTGCCTTGACCGATGCCCTGTGTGCCGATGCCCAGGCTGGCGCGGAATCTGCCATGGCTCTTTCCACGGCGGTCAGGAGCGGAATTAATTTCATCCTTCACTCCTGCGGCATCCTGGGCTCCTATATTGCCATGAGTTTTGAAAAATTTCTCATTGACGAAGAAATCTGCGGCATGGTGCAAAACATGATCAGACCCCTTGCCCTTACCGACGAATCCATTGACATTGATATGATTAAGGAGGTGGGTATCGGCGGCCAGTATCTGACACATCCCAAAACTTTCCAGCTCTGTCGGACTGAATTTTTCATGCCTGCTCTCATGAGCCGAAAAAACATAGATGCCTGGACAAAAGATGGAAAGAAACGAATCGACCAGATAGCTGAAGACAAGGTTGCCCTGCGACTGGCTTCCTATGAAAAACCAGATATCGACCCAAAAATTGAAAAACAATTAACCGAATATGTTGAAAAACGTAAAAACACTTAAAGGAGAAAAAAAATGACTGATTTTAATGCAATGATCGATGCCCTGGTTTCCTGTGACATTAACAAAGTGACAACCCTTGTAAACGAAGCTCTGGCCCAGAATACTCCGGCCTTCGAGATTCTCAACAAAGGTCTGATAGCCGGCATGGACATTGTGGGCGAAAAAATGGAAAATGGTGACATGTTCATCCCTGAAGTTCTTATGGCCGCCAAGGCCATGGCTACAAGCGTAGCCATACTCAAGCCTCTGTTGAAAGATGGTGAGTCTGTCGCCGGTGCCATAGTGATCATTGGCACTGTCAAAGGCGACCTGCATGACATCGGTAAAAACCTGGTGAGTATGATGATGGAAAGCGCAGGCATGGAAGTTCATAATATTGGGGTGGACATCAGCCCTGAGGGTTTTGTAGCCCAAATCAAAGAAAAAAATGCCCAGATCGTATGTTTGTCTGCTCTTTTGACCACCACCATGCCCATGATGAAACAAACCATTGATGCCATTGTTGAAAGCGGTCTTCGGGATCAGGTTAAAATCCTTGTAGGTGGTGCGCCTGTTACCCAGTCCTTTGCCGATGAAATCGGTGCTGACGGATTTGCAGCCGATGCCGGGGCTGCTTCAAAACTTGCCAAGTCCCTTGTCAACTAAGAAGGACCTATAAACACAGGAGAAAAATAGACCATGTTTGAAGTAATAGGCGAAAGAATCAACACCTCTAGAAAATTGGTCCAGGCTGCTGTAGCAGAACGGGATGCCGACTATATCATTGATGATGTAAAACAACAGCAGGAAGCAGGCGCCAACTTTATTGATGTCAATGCCGGAGCTCGCATCGGACATGAAACAGAGGACATGAAATGGCTGCTGGACACTATCCAGACCATTGCAACTATACCTCTTACCCTGGATAGTCCTGACCCTGCTGTCCTGGAAATGGCCTTTAAGATGGTGGAAAAGACACCCATGATCAACTCCATCAGCCTTGAAAAAGAAAGGTTTAATGCAATGATGCCATTTCTTGAAGGAAAGGATTGCAAGGTAATCGCCCTGTGCATGGATGACTCAGGCATGCCGACTTCTTTTAATGATATCCTGGACCGCGCCAGAGACCTGGTGGAAAAACTCAACAAGATCGGCATCCCCACAGCATCCATTTATGTGGATCCTCTGGTCCAGCCCATCAGCGTCGAATCCAACAAAGGCACCATGGTTCTGGATGCTGTCAGAGCCATAAAAGCTGAATTCCCCGAGGTCCATATCACAGGCGGCCTGTCCAATATTTCCTATGGTCTGCCCCAGAGAAAAATCATCAATAGGACCTTTGTCTCTTTGATGATGGATGCTGGCATGGATTCAGCCATTATTGATCCGCTGGATAAAAAAATCATGGCCACCATCAGAACGGCGGACATGCTTTTAGGCAAGGATGATTACTGCATGAACTATCTTAAAGGGGTTCGTTCCGGAGCCATTGAAAGTTAAAGGCAAATAGAAACAGCGTCTTGTTTGAACAAGGCCTTTTGTTATACTTGACCCGATGCTGCTTCGTCATTCAATGGCTGCATCGGGTTTTTTTATTTAACAGAAAGAACAGGACAATGTGCCTCTAAAATAATGTATTGCGCTGTTGAGCCAAAAACAAGCTTTCCTACTTTTGATTTCTTTTTGATGCCAATGATGATTTCATCAACCTTTTTTTCCCTGGCATACCATACAATATCTTCTCCAGGATCCAGGCCCCTGATAAGAACATGGGTTTCGCATTCAACTCCATTGTTTTCAAATACTTCCTGTCCAAGCTCTTCGAGCTCGGTTTCCAGCTTCCTTATTGTCAGCAGTTTTGTATCAGGTTCGCAGGTTGTTGCCAGGTAGACATATGCCCCCATTTTTTTTGCCCTCAAAAGTGCCTGGTCCATAACCCTTGAAGTGGACATATTTTTGTCATATGCAATTAATATTTTCATGGTTCTCCTTTGTTTTGCCTTTTCCTATTTTATAAACGATCCTGCATTTCTCAATATAGCGAGCCCTTAAAGTTTTTCAGTTAATACAGGGACCACATCAAAAATATCTCCCACAATACCATAATCACATTTGGAAAAAATAGGTGCATCCTTGTCTTCATTAATGGCTACAATGACCTTTGATGTCTTCATGCCTGCAAAATGCTGAACTGCACCGGAAACGCCGCAGGCAATGTAGAGCCTTGGGCTTACTGTTTTACCGGTCTGGCCCACCTGCATGGAATGGGGTGCATAGCCCGCATCCACGGCAGCCCGGGAGGCACCCACAGCAGCTCCCATTTTTTGGGCACAGGCTTCAAGCATTTTATAATTTTCAGCCGCCTTGATGGCCCGGCCGCCGGTGATGATAACCGGAGCTTCAGTCAGATCCAGTTTTTTCCCGGCATCTTTTTTGACTTCCACAATTTTAATGAGTCCAGGATCTGACACATCAGCAGAAAAATTCATTAACTCTCCTGCTGCAGGCGATGCCACAGGTTCAATGGAATTGGGGCGGATGGTACACAGCAAAACAGATCCATTTACCTTAAGCGTGGCAAAGGTTTTACCGGAAAAATGTGATTTTTTCACGGTTTTATCTGCAATATTGACTTGCACACAATCTGATACCAGAGCTTCATCCATGATAGCAGCAATTCTTGCAAACAAATCTTTGCCGGTTGCACTGGCTGTTCCTAAAAGGGTTTCGAGATTATATTCCTTTACCGCAGCTGCAATCATTTGTGCCTGAAGGTCCGGACTTGATGCAACATCGCCCGGGGCAGTAATGCTGACGATTACAGCTGCACCATATTCTGCAAGCTTTTCTTTAACTGCAGAGACATCATCACCCAATACCAGTGCATAGATCTCTTGACCGGCTGCAGCCGTCATTACACCAAAACTGGTCTCTTTTACGGCATTGTTTTCGATTTCAATTAAAATTCCTGTCCTGGCCATATCCTTTTCTCCTTATCCTATAAAACCTTTTCATCCTCTTTAAGGATTCTGACAAGTTCAGTTACCTGATCATCCACAGATCCCACAAGCATTTTTGCACCGGATCTTTCAGGTACAGATTCCAATTTTTCAATCGTAACTTTTCCTTGAGATACGTCAATACCCAGTTCAGAAAACTCAATCTCCTTAATCTCTTTTTTCTTGGCTTTCATGATGTCAGGAAACTTGGGGTATCTGGGTTCATTCAGGCCTTTTGTTGCCCCGATAACACAGGGGAGGCTCATTTCAATGACCTGTCTTTTTCCACCTTCAGCTTCTCTTTGGGCAATTGCTTTGCCGTCATCAATGGTCAGGGAAGAGACTTCATTTACAACGGGCATGCCAAATAATTTAGCCAGGCGGTACTGGGTCTGAAAACTTTCTGTGTCAACAGATCCTTTTCCCGTAAAAATCATATCTGGCTTCCCATCCTGATCCATGACCGCTTTTAAGGCCTTTGCTGTCAGTTCACTGTCCAGAAACTGGCTGTCGGTTTTCACGAGAATGGCCCTGTGAGCCCCCATGGCCATGGCACTGCGTATGGTTGTAACAGCAGAAGCTTTACCCACCGTCACAACTACAACCTCACCGCCTTGTTTTTCCACCAGACTGACGGCTTCTTCTATACCATACTCATCATAGGGGTTGGATACAAATTTAATTTCTGAATCTTCAAACCCTTTATCGCCGGCAAGTTTTATACTTGCTGCAGTATCAGGTACATGTTTTACACATACACAGATTTTCATTATTTACTTCCTCGTTTATTGACTTCTAACTCTTCATTTTCTCATTTTTTGGATCATACAGCGGCATGGTGACAACTTGTGCACTGCGTGCCCGTCCTAAGATTTCCACTTCCATTTTTGTTCCGGCCTTTGCAAATTCAGGTTTTATATATCCCATGGCAATACTTTTTTCAACCCTGTGGCCATATCCACCCGAGGAAGTCATGCCAATACGTTCTCCATCTTTGAAAATCGGATTGTATCCCCAGGGATCTGAGTCAGTTGCATCTACAACCATGCAGACTAATTTCAATGGAATTCCCTCTTCCTTTTGCTTGAGAATACCTTTTTTACCGATAAAATCCTTGTCCAGCTTCACTGTCCAGCCAATATTGGTCTCAAGGGGGGTATGGTGAACATTCATTTCACTCTTCCAGGCCAGGTATCCTTTTTCAAGACGCATGGAATCCATGGCATGCATACCTATTAATTTAATATTGAACTCCTTGCCTGCGGCCATCAATGCGTTGTAGACAGCAATCTGCTGTTCAATGGGATGGAAGATTTCAAAACCAAGCTCTCCCACATAGTTCATGCGGTTGATCCGGCATTTTGTCCGGCCCACATAAATCTGCTGACTTGTGGAAAATTTAAATGCAGAATTGGACACATCCCCATAAACAGTCTTTTCCAGTACCTTGCGGCTGTCAGGCCCCACAAGAACCAGACACCCCGTTTTATACGTAAGATCCTCCATTTTAACAGACCCGTCAGAAGGCAGATTGACCAGCATCCAGTGCTGATCATGTTTCTTGCCCACACTTGCCGTTACACAGAAAAATTCTTCTGCATTGACCCTTGTTATAGTCATGTCGGATTTAAAATTACCATTGTGATCCAGCATGGGACTTAAAGCGATGGCGCCATCTTTTTCAGGCACTCGCTGGCAGGTCATGTTGTTAAGCCAGCTTAAAGCCCCCGGTCCTGAAATTTTTGTTTTGGCAAAACGGGTAAGATCTATTATCCCCACCTTGTTCATTGCATGGCGACATTCATTGCCCACATGCTCAAATGCATTGGAACGTCTCCAGCTTGGAGTTTCATAAAGGTCTTTACCTTGAGGCGGAAAATAGTTGGGGCATTCCCAGCCATAGTAATCACCAAAAACTGCATTGGCTTTTTTCTGGTATTCATAGATAGGGCTTGTCCTGTTGGGCCTTGCTGCATCCCTGAATTCATTTGGGAAAAAGGTAGAATAAAGTCTTGGATAGACATCTGCAATTTTTTCATGGTTGTATGCCCAGTTGGCGTGGGAGCCAAACCGTCTGGAATCCACATGCCACAGATCAATTTCAGGCTCGCCGTTCATTATCCATCCTGATAGATAATGCCCGATGCCACCGGCCTGGGTAATACCGAAACTGTATCCGCAGGCCTGGAAAAAATTTTTCAAAGGTGCGGCAGGACCCACCAATGGATCTCCGTTAGGGGTATAGGTTATGGGTCCTGCTGTAACATGTTTGAAACCCGTATCCCCCAGAATCGGAAATCTTTCCATTCCTGCTTCAATGCAGTCAGAAATATTATCAATATCCGGGTTTAATTCCTGTTGTGCATAATCCCAGGGTACCCCTTCTTTTTTCCACTGCTGGCCCTTTGCCTCATACATGCCTAAAATCAGGCTGTCCATCTCCTGTCTCAGGTAGATGGATTTATCAGGATCTCGAACCAAAGGCAGCATGGTGTCTCTTTGTTCAACTGCATTAATTTTTTCATACAGGATGTGAGTATGGGCTATGGCAATGGAAGGAATCTCAAGACCCACCATTTTTGAGACCTGGGGTGCCCATAGGCCTGCTGCATTGACAACAACTTCGCAGGTGATATCACCTTTATCGGTTTTGACGACCCACTCATCATTTTTTTTCTGTTCAATACCCGTGACCAGGGTGTGAAGGTTGAGTTCTGCCCCGTATTTTCTTGCACCTTTTGCCATTGCCTGGGTCATGGAGTTGGGATCTACATCCCCGTCATCAGGCCAGTAAAGACCACCCAAAAGTCCATCTGTATTCATAAAAGGATGCAGTTTGCCCATCTCTTCGGGACTGACAAAACTGACATCCAGACCAAGGCAGCGGTTCATGGAATAATAGTATCCAAGCTCGTCCATACGACCGGGGTTGTCGGCTGTCCGAATAGAACCTGTGGTATGCCATCCTGATGGCTGACCCGTTTCCTGTTCCAACTGTTTGAAAATTTCTATGCTCTTCATGTTGATCTGGGTGCAGTAAAAACTGGGATGATAAAAAGATACATTTCCAGCCGCCATCCAGGTTGAACCTGATGTTAATTCATGTTTTTCAACCAGAACAACATCTTTCCATCCATATTTTGCCAGGTGATAGGCAATGCTCACGCCTATTGCACCACCACCGATAATAACCGCTCTTGCATTGGTTTTCATTATTGTTAAATCTCCTTTAAATCTATTTTTCTCTAATCTCTACCCTTAAAAAAATAACGTAACGTTTTATTTTTAATCTTTCTGATATTCGTTTCGTAAAAATATGAAAATCCCCCGGGATAATATATCATTACCAGGATCAATACCAGAGCATAAATAA
>JACNHV010000099.1 GCA_014383445.1 Candidatus Desulfobacula maris
CCATCTGGCTGCTAAAGGTGTTCATACTTTCAGGTCGGTTTAAAGTAAGTGTTGCAACGTGATTTTCACCTGTTTTAATAATGATTTGTTCAAATTCCATTATGGTATGGCCCCTTGTTCTTAAATTTTAATTATAATATATACAAAATCCGATTTTGATTTTTATGGTAGCAGTTATTCTGGTTAATTAAAAGATCTGAAAATAGGATTCAAAATTTTTTTCCACATCTCTCCGGTATTTCTGAACGAAAATACGACTGATGCGACGTCTGATATCCTGCACAGCCTGCTTTTGAATATAATGATCCAGCACTTCTACATTACAATGGAAGCTGGCTCTATCATGGGCGGCTATGTATTCAATGTTATGGCCCTGAGAAAGTAAATTACCAATATTACCGAAACTGGTATTATTGGTAATTTGAGAAATTCATTGTTGATTTATCCCCACTGTTTCTGAGATCTTTTCCTGGGTCCATCCAAGGCGGCTTAAGTGGATGATAATGGAATTTCTGTTTGTTCGCTGCCGGGCACGGATATCTGAAATCCATGTGTTGATGGTTTGTCGGGTAACACCTAATGTTTCTGCAAGTGCGTCTTCAGTATAGCTACATTCCAAATTTTTTTTATACAGGATCAGGGGAGATGTTTTTTTGCCAGGAGGTAAGTCACCTGATCACATAAAAAGATGGCCTTCCTGTCAAAGAAAAGCGGGTTTCAGCTTTTTCATTATTATCAAACAAAGAAAGAGCGGTGCTGCAATTGATGTCCACCGGGCAAATGTGAAAAAAAAGCGTAATACTCGCAGTGTTGCAAAAATGACTAAATTTGAAATAACTGAAGCCGTAACATCTCCTTAAGCGCTGAGGTCATAATTGGGGGGTTGACCCGGTAGCATGAAGTTTTTATCGCAGGGTCTATTGGGCTTGCGTTACTCAAATAAATTTAAAGGTCGAGGCAAAGACGGATAATGTTTTTATTATCTTGACGTACATATTGTATCTCTTTTGCAATTTGCTTGACAAGGAATATACCAAGGCCGCCGGGACGACGTTTATCCAGCCCTGCCTCAATATCCGGCTCCTCCTGGTCCAGTGGATTAAATGCCACACCATTGTCAGAAATTTCTAAGATTACATTACCATCGGATGTTTCTATCGTTATATCAATGATACTGTTTTCTATTCCTTTGCAGCCATATTTAACGATGTTAAGAACAATCTCTTCAATAAGCAGATCAATCTTCAATAACTTATTTTCATTGCTATTGAAGGTTGATATTTTTTTTTTTACAAATCCCTGAATTTGATAAACTGATTCAATTTTTGGTTTGAAAGATTTTGTTTTCATTTGTTATGCCTGATTTTCAACTTAATCTGCAGCTATTTTTTCTTTTGCAGTTGCAATATCATCGTATATATTCATAAAAACATTGAACCCCGCCATTTCTATAATTTCAAGGACATTATCACTTGCATTACATATGCAAAAATGTCCGGAGTCATACGCTTGCTTCATGACCACAACCAGAACCCTGAGGCCGGCACTGCTGATATAATTTGTATCCTTTAAATCAAGGATAATATTTTTCTTTCCCTGCTCCAGCAATTCCATCAAGGAGTCTTCAAGATCATCTGAAGTTGTAGCATCAATTTTTCCTGAGACATGTACTATGGAACAATTCGCTTCTTTTTCAACGGTAATAGTAATGTTCATTGGGTTAACTCCTCTGTAATCTTTAAGAAATAATATCTACGATATAATAATTGTTAAAGAGAATCAACATATCTGTTTTTTTTATCTGTTTTTTTATCAAGACAAGCAATAATTGCTTTTCTCAGGCCGCTGGTATATTAAATTTCTATAGCATTGACACAGGAAATTATATATATTAAGTAAAATGATTCATAACACTTTTAATCATGCGGTTTAATTAGGATTAAAAAATGAGCCAAATAAACAAAATATCTATATTCGCGCGAAATGGTTTCTTGATTATCACATTTTTATTAATCGCTTCCTGTGGAGGCAAAGAACCCCGCCCAGAGCCGGAATGGGTATATAAACCCCAAAGCATTGAAATCTCGTATCAGGCCGATGTTATGCTCAATGAATTTAAAGGTTCTTCCCATGCGCTCCAGGTGGTTATTTATCAGGTTGACAATGTGAATAAATTTGTTGAATTGTCAGAATATAAGGATGGCCTTAAAAAATTATTAAAAGCCCAGAACTTTGATTCAAGTGTACAGGCCGTAAAAAAAATATTTATTGATCCGGGAGAATCAAACAAGCTGGTATTTGACCGGGCGGAAAAAAGTCAATGGGTGGGCATTGTAGCGGGTTACTTTGATCTTGATCCGGTAAGGTCGATCTGTTTTTTTGAGATTCCCCATAAAATTGAAAAAAAAGGCATGGTTTTTTTTAAAAAAGAAGTAGCAGTCATATCAGATTTTAAATTAACCCTGATGTTAAAAGAGCATGAAATAAAAGGGATCATATTGGATGAATAAACCTGAAAAACCGCTATTATGGCACCAGGGGCTTTTTTTACAGCCCCACCATTTTCAGCAGAATGAGACTTTTTTAAAATCTTTATTAACACCCCATAATAAATATCATACGCCATTTTTCTGGGGGTGCGGCCAAATTATTATTCAGGATGCTTCACTTTCCCAACGGTTAATCGAGATAGAAAAATGCGAACTCATTTTTCAGGACGGCACCTGGGTGAAATTTCCTGAAAATGCAAAGATTCAGCACCGATCATTTGAGAAATTATCATTTGATGTTGAAGGAGATAAACCTGTTACAGTCTATCTGGGAATTAGAAAATGGAATGACTTTGACAAAAATGTAACCTCTATTAATTCAAATGAAAGCATTGATTCTGTGGGTACCCGATACGTTTCCTCTGTAGAGCCTGAAAGTGTAAAAGACATTCATGAAGGCGGCAGTCCTGTAAATATTCGAAAAATGGATTATATTGTCAAAATTTTCTGGGATCATGAAATAGACAAATTTAATGAGTATTTAATGATTCCAGTATGCCAGCTTGAGCTGAAAGATGAAAGTGTTGGATTATCAAGATCATATATTGCACCGACATATGTTGTTTCAGGTTCAGATATTCTGATGAAGATATTGAAGAATTTGCGGGAAAATATGATTTCCAGGTGCAGGGTATTTGAATCCTATAAATTTTCGCAAGGACTTACCTCTGATTTTGATGCTCATTTTATGCCTCATTTACTTGTCCTGAGCGCATTAAACCGCTCCCTGCCCCTCTTGAATCATATCATTGAACTTGAGGGTTTTCACCCCCACGCAGTTTATGGAGTTTTAAGGCAGATTATTGGAGACTTAAGTACATTTACTGATCGGATAAATGCTCTTGGACAGCTCAAGGATGGAACCTTTCTGCTTCCGGAATATAATCATGAACAGATTTTTAATTGTTTTAATGAAGCGCAGATATTACTTGGAGAACTATTAAAAGGAATTTCCATTGGTGGAGAGAGTATTTTCAGCATGACAAGGGAAAATAACTATTTTACTGCCCGTCTCCCTGCTGAAGAATTCAGGGATTCCTACATGTATTTCCTTGTGTTAAAAAGTACGGCAGACTCTGAACAAATTATCAATGATATGCACAATATAATAAAAATCGGAACTCCAAAAAATATTGATAGCATGATTGCAAGAGCTCTTCCGGGTGTTCCTGTCAAACATCGGCTGGTGCCTCCGCCGGGGATGCCGAAACGTTCCGGCTCATATTATTTTAGAATCGATTCAAAACATCATTTATGGGAAGAGATAAAACATTCAGGAGACATTTCTCTTTTTTGGGACAATGCGCCTGAGGATACGTCAATTGAAATTGTGATTTCACAAATATGAAAGTGAGTTGATACATGAAAATTTCAGCTGTTGACTGTGTTACAGAATTGCTGGCATACACGTATCATTTAGTTGACCAATTGCAAACCCATCCAATAGAGTATGACCAGGTTTCCAGCAATTATCAACAACTGATCCAGCGTGCAAAAATGCGTGCAAAATCAGCTGGAATTCCTATAAAAAAATTTGACCAGGCTTTATTTGCCATATTTGCATGGATAGATGAAACCATCCTTGAAACAGGCTGGCAACAAAAAAATGAGTGGATTAAAAATTCACTACAAAAACAATTTTTTAACACCACCAGTGCCGGGACCCAGTTTTTCACCAGGATTGAAAAACTGGGGTCAGAGGATAAAGATATCTTAGAAGTTTATGATTATTGCCTTGCATCTGGTTTTAAAGGTAGCCTGCATGAGCCCTATCAAAAGGAAAAGCTTAACGCCATCAAAATAGATACCCGGCAAAAACTGACAGACGGTAAGGATTTTGATGTGCCTGAGATTCTTTTTCCCGAGGCTGGTGATATTGTTTTCAGCAAGCGGTTGAAACGGAAAAAGTGGAAAGGCTTGTCCAGTTTTTCATCTGTTTTTGTTCTATTACCCATTTTGGTGTTTTTAACTCTTTACTATTTTTTTAACGAACGATTGATTCAAATGGTTAATGACTATGGCTTTTTATTGTAATAAATAATCTGTTTAAATTGCGAACGTTTAAAAAAAATGAAAAAAATCTTTAAATTCTTATTGTACTGTTTTCTTATTGTACTTTTTCTGTTGTTTTTATTTGGAATCGGTTACTGGGCACTGGTAATTAAAGGATGGCCATGGTGGATTTCCGCAGTGCTGGTTGCATCCTGTATGGGAATTTTATTTGGGTATTTTGCCGTAAAGAAGCTGCTCATACGTCGAAACGAAAAAAAGTTCGTTCAAACGGTTATCAATCAAGAAGAAGCCTTTTCTGAAAAAACTATTGATAAAGAATCATACAACCAGGGAGAAGCTGAAAATCAGTGGAAAGACTCCATTGCCAAACTTAAAAAATCTCATTTAAGAAAATATGGCAACCCGCTATATGTTCTGCCCTGGTATATTATTATGGGTGAATCCCGGTCAGGGAAAACATCAGCTATAAAAAATTCAAATTTGAGTTCAGCCCTGACAGATGTCAGTCCGGCCACTATCATTTCCGGTACTAAAAACTGTGACTGGTGGTTTCTAGAACAGGCAATAGTGCTGGATACTGCCGGGCGATATACTATTCCCATTGAAGAAGACAAGGATAAAAAAGAATGGCAGGAGTTTCTTATCCTTTTATCAAAATATAGAAAAAAGGAACCCATAAACGGTGTCATCGTTGCAGTGGCAAGTGATGCACTTTTAAATGAAGATGCCACCCAGTTGAGTGATAAGGCAAAGAGCATCCGGCAGCGCATTAATCAGATGATGCGAATCCTGGGAGCTAAATTCCCTGTTTACCTGCTGGTTACAAAAATGGATTTAGTAAATGGATTTACAGATTTTTGTGACCACATACCAGAGCAAAGAAGCGGTCAGGTCATGGGATATGCCAATACAACAGATCAAACGGATGGCATGAAGGTACTAGAACAATGTATGGCAACGGTTTTCAAGCAGATAAGAAATCTTCGGTCCATTTTTATCCATAACCGGATCAACAATTTTGCCATTTCCTTTTCCAATGAATTTATGAACT